>JAYWHL010000422.1:0-2709 GCA_043777715.1 Cytophagaceae bacterium
AAAGTTTTTCGATTTCCTTCACGAAACTAGGATTAATATTTTTTAGTGGATAGTTTATTTTTATTTCTTTACACATTTTCTCTCTCACATCGCTCAAAAGCTGGATTTCGCCTATTTTGAGTTCCCATTGGTCATTGTTGTTTCCCCATTTTGTTTGGATAGTTCCAGTAATAAACAAAAATCTATCATTGGTAATGTATTTGTTGAAATTTACATAATCTTTTCCGAAAAGTGCAAATTCGGCTGAATTATTGAGGTCTTCTAATTTGAAAAAACAGAAAGGATTACCATTTTTTGAGATTCTTTCTTGAACCGATGTAACAATTCCCCCCAGCGAAACTTTTTGATTTTTTTTGCTCAAATAATTTTCTAGGTCGGCATTGCAATAATTTTCAAACTCCACTTTGTATTCATCAAGTGGGTGACCAGATATAAAAATACCAACATACTCTTTTTCAAGTTTTAGTTTTTCAATCTTACCCCATTCCTCTACTTTTGGTATTTTTGGGGCCGACATATCCGCACCATTATTAATTGAAACGTCTCCAAAAAGAGAGGATTGGGCACTATTCTTATCATCTGTGGCTTTGTTGGCAAAGCGTATTATTTTTTCGATAAAAGATTGGCCTTCGGAAGTATCAAAATAAACGGCCCGATGTATGTCTTCAAAACAATCAAAAGCACCTGCATACGCCAAACTTTCAATGGTCTTTTTGTTTACGGTTCTTAGATTTACACGTCTCACAAAATCAAAAATGGAAGTAAATGCTCCATTTTTGTTTCGTTCTTCGATAATGCTTTCCACAGCAGCATCACCGCTACCTTTGATGCCACCGAGTCCAAACCTGACTTGCCCATTTTTGTTTACACCAAAACTTCGGATTGATTCGTTTACGTCTGGGCCGAGTACTTTCATGCCCATTCGTTTACATTCTTCCATGAAAAACGTAATTTTTTCAATATTGCCAAGTACGTTTGTCAATACCGAAGCCATAAATTCGGCTGGGTAATGTGTTTTTAACCAAGCAGTTTGGTAAGCCACCAAAGCGTAACAGGTTGAGTGCGATTTATTAAAAGCATATTGGGCAAATGCCTCCCAGTCTGTCCATATTTTTTCTAATTTTTTGGGGTCGTGGCCTTTTGCAATTGCACCTTCAACAAATTTTCCTTTCATTTTATCTAACGTTGCCCTATCCTTTTTTCCCATGGCTTTCCTCAATACATCAGCATCTCCTTTTGAAAAGCCACCTATTTTTTGAGAAACCAACATCACCTGTTCTTGATAAACCGTGATGCCATAAGTATCTTCAAGATGTTCTTGCATCTCGGGTAAATCGTAGGTTATGGGTTCACGGCCATGTTTTCTTGCAATAAAATTAGGGATATATTCCATTGGCCCAGGGCGGTAAAGGGCGTTCATGGCAATTAAATCTCCAAACTGGTCAGGCTTTAATTCTTTGAGGTACTTTTGCATTCCTGGGCTTTCAAACTGGAAAGTTCCGTTGGTTTCTGCCCTTTGGTAAAGTTCGTAGGTTTTTTCATCGTCTAAGGGTAGGGTATCAATATCAATTTTTAAACCATGATTTTGTTCAATCAATCGCAACGCTCCCTTGATAATAGTAAGAGTTTTTAAACCTAAAAAGTCCATTTTTATTACACCAGCATCTTCAATAATTTTGCCTTCAAATTGTGTAATCAACAAATTTGTTTCCTTTGAAGTCGCTACCGGCAATATCTCCGTCAAATCACTTGGGGCGATGATAATTCCTGCGGCATGAAGGCCCGTTCCCCTAACCGAACCTTCTAATTTTAGGGCTTCGGTCAAAACCTCCGCTCTTAAATCAGTTCCTTTAATAATTTCACGTAGTTGTTTTACATTTTCTATGTCTTCGGCTTGATAGCTTTCTTTATCTTTCAAACCTCCAGGCCCTTCTATTGGGGCGTTCATTACTCTGTCTAAAACTGTTCCTGGTTTGTCAGGCACTAGCTTTGCGAGCATATTCGACTCGCTTAATGGTAAATCTAGCACCCTCGCCACGTCCTTTATAGAACTTTTGGCAGCCATTGTGCCATACGTTACAATTTGGGCTACTTGATTTTTACCGTATTTTTCTACCACATAGTCAATTACTTTTTGGCGGCCTTCGTCATCAAAATCGGTATCAATATCAGGCATCGATTTACGGTCAGGATTGAGAAAACGCTCGAAAAGCAAATTGTATTTTATGGGGTCGATGTTCGTAATTCCGATACAATAGGCCACCACAGACCCCGCCGCCGATCCCCTCCCTGGGCCTACAAAAACGCCTAAGTCTCTGCCTGCTTGTATAAAATCGGCCACAATCAAAAAATAACCAGCAAAGCCCATGGTTTTGATGGTATATAGTTCAAAATCAATACGTTCTTGGGTTATTTGGTCTATTTCGCCATACCTTTCTTTTGCACCTTGATAGGTATTGTGTTGTAAAAAATCGTCTTGATTGTTAAAATTATCAGGTATCACAAAATTGGGCAACATAATATCTTGCTTCAACTTTAATTTCTCAACCCTATCCACGATTATTTGTGTGTTGTCGATAGCCTCTGGAATATCTGCAAAAAGTTGAGACATTTCGGCGGTAGTTTTGAAATAAAACTGATCATTTGCAAAGGCAAACCTCCGACCTTTGATAAAAGTATCATCGTCCGAAAAATCTTTCATTGTTGGCG
>JAYWHL010000423.1:0-2708 GCA_043777715.1 Cytophagaceae bacterium
TGCCAAGACGAACGCTCGCAGATTAAAAACTTTGAAAAAGCCATGACGGTTTTACGCTCAAGGCTTTACGAACAAGAATTAGCCAAACAACAAGCTCAAATTTCGGGCGACCGCAAAAGTTTGGTAGGGTCGGGCGATAGGTCGGACAAGATACGGACGTACAATTATCCTCAAAGCCGAGTTACCGACCACCGCATTGGGCATACGGTTTATAACTTACCAGCCGTAATGGACGGCGACATTGCCGATTTTATAGAAAAACTCCGCATTGCCGAAAACACAGAAAGAATGACCGAAGGAGTGGGGTAGGGGAAAGGTTTTGGAGAGTAATCTTGAAACTTATTTTTTCAGCAAAATGTTGTTACACTTGAACAAACACGATTAAATCTAAGGAAATGGAAAAATCGAATAAATATTACGAATTAGAAACTAAGCCTGTTATTGCTGCCGCAGGAGGAGCCTCTTTGGGTGGTCTTTTTGGGAGTACAGGAATCATCGTAGGCGGAATTTTAGGGTTTTCAGTAATGCTTGGAATAGTTTTATACCATTTTTTTTATAGGAAACAATAATGGATATTATGTCTTCAACCCAAATTTCTTATTTGTTGGGCTTCATTGTTGTTACCAGTTACATAGTTTTTTCTTATTCTAAAAAATCAACCCCACAACTACCAGATGCCATTTTGCTGTTACTTGCAGCGACTGCCATACCGCCCTGCGTTAAAGTAATCTACATTTTTTTTAATTATGACGGAAAATCAATAAAAGAGATTGGCAACAATGAACAACTTTATATTATGATTGGGGCAGGTGCTATTATTTGGCTTTCCATTACCGAGATTTACAAGAAATTCAAAGAAAAACTAGACACTCAAAAATAGAATAAAATGTCCCTTTAGACTCATATAATTAATCAAAAAAGGGGATTACTCATCGTTGGGTAATCCCCTTTTTTATTCATAATACACTGAAAATTCAATAGTTATCGATTTTTTAAGATGCTTGTCCGCCATTTACCCCCAATACTTGTCCGCTTACAAAACCCGAACTTTCGAGCGAGAAAAACAAATAAGCATTAGCAATATCAATAGGCTCGCCAAGGCGGCCAACAGGTATGGTTTTGATAGAAGCTGCCTTTACTTCCTCGGGCATGGCGTCGGTCATGTCTGTTTTTGTAAAACCTGGTGCCACGGCATTAGCTGTAATGCCCTTTGAGCCTAATTCTTTTGCCCAAGTGCGGCACATGGCTATCACACCAGCTTTTGTGGCGGCATAATTGGTTTGCCCAAAATTGCCATGCACGCCCACAATAGACGATGTACAGACGATTCGACCATATTTTTTTTCTACCATATAAGGCACAACACTTTTGGTACAGTTAAAAACCCCCGTAAGGTTTACGTCAATAACCTGCTGCCACTCAAGGTAACTCATTTTCAGAAGGCTTTTGTCTCTGGTGATTCCTGCATTATTTATCAAAATATCAATGCTTCCAAACCGTGAAAAAACATCAGCGGCGGCAGCCTCAATGGCAGGGACGTCAGTAGTACTAATGTGCATAAATTCTGCTTTATAGCCTTTGTCGGTCATTTCTTTGGCAGTTTCATGGCCTACTTCTAGCAAATCCCAAATAATAACAGTGGCTCCTTCCGAGCAAAATAATTCAACGGCGGCTTTGCCAATTCCTCTAGCTCCTCCTGTAATAATGGCTACTCTATTCTGTAATTTCATTTTGTAAAAATTAATTTTTTTTTGGTTGATGTTTTTGAAGTTTCAAAAGAAGCTGTTGAAGTTGCTTAAACAGTTTCTAAAATCAAAGCTAATACTTTAGATAAACACTTGCTTTTATTTTTATCGAAAATTTGCAAATTATCTTGTAAATGTCGTCTTGCCGACTGTTTGGTTTTTTGGATTGTTCCAACTTTGTATCGAATTAAAACAGCAACCATCAAACATGTCTCAAATGAAATCAATTTTTGTTATCCTTTTTTTAGCCCTTACCCCACAATTTATTCAGGCACAAAATCCAGCTATTAGGCAAAAACAGTTTTTATTAACCAAGCAAAAAGTAGCGATTGAAGGCTACGACCCAACAAGTTATTTTTCAGGAAAACCCCAAAAAGGAAAACCAGACTTTACCCTAGTTTATGAAGGTGTAACTTATCAATTTGCTTCGGCAACAAACCTTCAAAAATTTAAGGCTTCTCCAGCAAGTTTCGAGCCTCAGTATGGTGGTTGGTGTGCTTATGCCATGGGTAAAAACAACGAAAAAGTTGAGATTGACCCCGAAACTTATAAGATTGTAGGCGGAAAACTTTACTTGTTTTATAACAAATTTTTCACAAATACTTTGACCAAATGGAATGAAGAGGAGACCGTACTAAAACGCCAAGCCGACTCGAACTGGACAAAAATTGTTCAATAATTTAAACCTACAATTAAGATGAAAAAGGCCATTATTATTTCTAAATTAATCACGATTATTTTCTTTTTACAAGGCTTGCTTCAAAAGTATTGCCAATGTTAATATTCTCAAAATCAATTTATTATCAAATCAAAACTTAAAATCAAACATGAAAATTACCTTCCAATTAGCAAGAATCACTGCGGGCGTTATTTTATTACAAACCTTGTTTTATAAATTTTCGGGTGCAGCCGTTAGTATTCATATTTTTACCACCCTTGGCATCGAACCTTATGGGCGAATTG
>JAYWHL010000424.1:0-7505 GCA_043777715.1 Cytophagaceae bacterium
TAGAAGCCGAACAAGCCTATAATCTCAATGCCGATATTGCCTATACTCGCACCTTTGGGGATATCGTAGCTTCTATCAATCAAGGCTTTTTTGTTACTCAAATCAATAACCATTTGAGCCTCGTGGGCGATGCCTTTGTACCTGCCACTAGCCCTGTCAAAATAGCTGGTTTTGAGAGTAATCTTTACTTAAAATGGCATGATTTCAAAGCACATCTTGCTTATACCTACACGCATTCTAACCTCAACGAAATGCCTTTGCCTTTCGCCCCAAAAAATAAAACTGTGCTGAGTTTTAGCTATCAAAAACAAGGTAATTTCAAAGTTGAAACAGAGTTAATGATGGTTGGGAAACAATATTTAGACAACAATCAGTTTGGCCAAAGTTATGGGTTGATAAACCTCAATGCCGAAAAACAGATGGGCAAATATGTCTTGATAGCTACTATCCGAAATTTAGGTAATGTTAGGCAAAGTAATTGGCAAAATGTGGCAGAAGCCAATAATCAGGGGCTTTTTGTCCCTATTTATGCCCCACTTGTTGGGAGTATTTTGAGCGTTGGTGCTAGGGCAAAACTTTAGGTTTGGCCACAGGCACGTAAAAATCTTTGAGATAATAGGGTTCAAAACTGCTAAGGTCTTCTGTTTGGCCATTTTCTAATAAATAACTTGCCAAAAATCCTACTGTTTTGGCACTTGGATAAATATTTATTTTTGGAAAAATGGCCTGATTATGGTTCAGAATATTCTCACATTTGGCAGCACCATCTCCAAAAAAAACGAGTTTGTTAGTTACCAAATGTTCTTGAAAAGAATTTTCATCAATTATTTTGGCTTCGGTGGTACCAACGGGAATCAGAACGTCATTTTGTGGCCTAAACAATGCACAATAAACCTCCATTCGGCGGGCGTCTATCATGGAGCAAAGCATATACGAATCATCAAAAAAATCTTTGAGTTGATAAGCCATTGCTTCCAAAGTATTGACGGCCAAAAGGGGTTTATCAAGGGCATAACAAAGCCCCTTGGCCGTAGAAACGCCAATTCTTAGGCCCGTATATGACCCCGGCCCTTTGGCTACGGCAACGGCATCAAGGTTTTGAAGCTCAAAACCAGCATTTTCAACAATATTTGAAACGAGCGAGGTAAGCATTCCCGAATGGGATTTTTCGGCCAATAACTCGTAACAAGCTAATAATTGGTGGTTTTGGTGCAAAGCCACCGAACAAACTTTGGTAGATGTATCAATACTTAAAAGGAGCATAAACGAAACAAGAGGTAAAAATATCTCGGACGTGATTTTGCCGAAATTCTACAAAAATACATGGTTTTTCATCAAACTATAACCTTGTCAATGTATTTTACCGTAGATAAGGGCTAGGTTCTATTCATAAAAAACTAAGGCTTTGGTCATTATTATTCTTTACATTTACGTCATTAAAAGAAGGCTAGTATTTAGTCTTTTTAATTTTTACTAAACCACAAAACCATGTTTTTTACATTTCTAGGCGTTATTATTTTAGTGGCGGGTTTTGTTATCAACAACCCAAGCCTCACATTTGCTAAATTTAGTGGAACGGTCAAAGCGGCTGGTATTTTCTTGATTCTCTTGGGTTTGCTATCAACTAGTATTCGCCAAATAGACTCTGGGCAAGTGGGTGTGCAAACGCTTTTTGGGAAGGTGCAGCCTGGCGTTTTGGAAGGCGGTTTGAATGTCGTAAATCCATTAATGAACGTAACCGAATTTGACACCAAAACCCAAAACTACACCATGTCGGCGGTACATGATGAAGGCGAGAAAACGGGCGATGATGCCATCAGGGTACTAACCGCCGACGGCCTTGAGGTGGTAATAGACCTAACGGTTTTATACAGAGTGTTACCAACTGAGGCTCCGAAAATTCTTCAAACTATTGGCGTGGACTACAAAGACAAAGTGGTGCGACCTATTACCCGAACCGCCATCAGAGACAATTCGGTATATTATGACGCAGTGGCTTTGTTTTCGACACGTAGGGGGGAGTTTCAGACTAAGATTTTTAACGATATAGAAGCCCAATTCAAGAAAAGAGGCTTGTTCCTAGAATCGATTTTGGTGCGAAATATCAACTTGCCCAATTCTGTAAAACAAACGATTGAGTCGAAAATAAACGCTGAACAAGAATCTCAAAAAATGCAGTTTGTGTTGGCCAAAGAACGCCAAGAAGCTGACCGTAAGCGAGTTGAAGCCCAAGGGATTGCCGATTATCAAAAAATTATGGCTACAGGTCTCACCGACAAACAACTCCAATACGAAATGATAATGGTTCAAAAAGAGTTAGTGAAAAGCCCCAATGCCAAGGTAATTATCTTGGGAGGTAAAAGCAATACGCCTATTATTTTAGGAGATAAATAAGCACTTTATTAAGGGCTTCGCTTAATGCGAAGCCTTTAATTTTATAAATATTAAAGTTTCGATGATTACTTTTCCGAATGCCAAAATCAATATTGGCCTACAAATTCTCAACAAACGCCCTGATGGTTTTCATAACATAGCCTCTTGTTTTTATCCTGTGGGTTGGGCGGATATTTTAGAGATTATTCCGTCTGATACGCTGGTTTTCAGTAGTTCAGGTATTGATATTCCAGGCGAGGCTTCTCATAATTTGTGTCTCAAAGCCTATTATTTATTAAAAAAAGACTTTGATATTCCGCCCGTGGCCATACATCTCCACAAAATTGTACCCATTGGAGCAGGGCTTGGGGGCGGTTCGGCAGACGGAGCTTTTACGCTCAAAATGCTCAATCAGTTGTTTGAACTAAACCTTAGTGATGATTTACTAGAAAACTACGCCCGACAATTGGGTAGCGACTGTGCTTTTTTTATTAAAAACGAACCCGTGTATTGTGTAGAAAAAGGCGATGTTTTTGAAGAAATTGACCTAGATTTAGCCCATAAATTTATCGTTTTGGTCAATCCCAACATTCATATCTCTACCGCCGAGGCTTATGGTGGCGTTATGCCAAATCAACCGCTAACTAGCCTCCGAACGGCACTGACTGATATTGAAAATTGGCTAAAAAATATTACTAACGACTTTGAAATCAGTTTGTTAGATAAATATCCTGTGATTGCTACCATCAAAAATCAATTATATGAATCAGGGGCTTTTTATGCCAGTATGACGGGTTCTGGCTCTACGGTTTATGGTATTTTTGAGCAAGAAATAAATTTAACAAAAACCTTTGAAGGCTATAGTATTTGGCAAGGAAAGTTAGGCTAGTTGGTCGGTCATGACAAAGCCATTAGGCAAAGTTTGAAAAATACTTGCAGGGAAATCCTCAGAAACAATTCCAGTAAGGGCAAGATGGATTACCTCCTTTTTTTTGTAACCATTGGCCATCAAAATAGCTGCTTTCGCCTCTTTTATGTATTGAAAACCCAGTGTAATGCCTTGATTAAGAGTAGTTTGTGATTCAAAATATTTTTGACCAACCGTTTTGGTCATTTCGTGTAAATCAATAACATGGCTATATAAATGCCAAGGCGTTTGGGGTTCATTCATACCCACGTGGCCATTGAGGCCAATGCCCAACAGCATTAAATCGAAACCTCCGTTTTTAGCAATTTGATTATCAATTCGCTCACATTCGGCAAAAAGATTATCGGCAAGGGCATCAAAGAAAAATATATTTTGAGCCTTGATATTGAGCGGTTTGAATAAATTTTCGTTTACCGAATACCAGCAACTTCCTGTGTTTTGAGGCGAAATCCCTACCCATTCGTCCAGCCCCACAAAGCATACTTGGTCAAAATTTACTAGGCCGTTTTGAGCCTTCTCAACCAAAACCTTAAAAACTCCTTCGGGCGAACTTCCCGAAGTTAAACAGAGCGTAGCGTTAGGTTTTTGAATCACACAATCAATGATTTTTTGGGCGATGGCTTCGCATAATGCTTGGTAGGAGGGATACTTTAGGTTTTGCATTTTACTAATTTGAGTCTTAAAATTTGTTATTAGGTGTTCAACTTATGTAGCCGTGTCACGCTTTTGAAGCGTGGCATGGCTGTTTCTTTCTATCTAATTTGCCAATTTGAGCGACTGCCAAGTATTGAGTTGCCATGTTTTTTTGCCTGTTTTGGTATAAACTGCCGTGTAGCGAAGATGAAGCATGACGAGTTTATTATCAGCAGAGGTTTGTTCTATCATCACTTTACCGTTTACCACCGCCGTTTTATCGTTGCTATAAACCCTCACAACGATTTCTTCAACATCAATTTTGTTGTAAACACTTTTCCCTTCTTTGATAGAGGCGATATAAGTACTTTTGGTATCTTGCTTGCCGTTAGAATGCGTATAAACAAGGTCATCGGCAAAGATATTGTCTAAGAAATCAAAATCTTTAGAAACCTGTGCCGCAAAGCGTTGGCGTTCGAGGTTTTCGATGTTGGTCTGAATATTTTGTGCCAAAATGGCTTGGTTGCCAAGCATAAATAAGATGATAATTTTGATAAGTTTTTTCATAGAGGTAAATAGTTTGATTGTTAAAATTTATCTAAGTGATTGATATTCAATATTTTATAATTTGTAAAATGAATTATATTCGTTCAACGTTTTAGTTTGATAACCTCGCTGCCTGCCAGCAAATAAGCCCCTGCACCATAAACTTCCCAGCTTTCGGCATTAAAATTTCTACGAGGGTCGGCGCCGATGGGCTGTACCCAACCCACTTTGCCAAGGGGAGTAACGAGGGTATTGAGACCTGTCCAAACTTTGAGTACGGCAGGAAGATATTCTTTTTTGTTGAGAATACCCTGATTGATACCCCAAGCTAGGGCGTAACAATCAAAGCCTGAGCCACTTCCCTCTCCGCCTGGATAGGCTTCGGGGTCGAGGAGACTACTTCGCCACAGGCCGTCGGCTTGTTGTAGGCTTATTAATTTGGCGGCCATTTCTTTATAAATTCCAAGATAAAATCCACGACTTGGGTGATTTTTCGGTATTTCTTTCAATAGCCTTACCAAGCCCCCCATTACCCAGCCATTTCCTCTCGACCAAAATACTTTTTTGCCATTACTTTCTCTTTTTCCTTCGCCGTTTGTGTTAATTAAATAGCCAGTATCTCTTGCAAAAAGATGTTCTTCTTTGTTGTATAATAGCTCGTAACATTGCCTAAAAAGGCTATCATTCTGAACAAAATAGCTAGGGTCTTTGAGGGTAACGGCTAGTTTAGCCAATGTGGGAGGTGCCATAAAAAGGGCATCGCACCACCACCACGTAAGCCCATGTTTTTTGACTTCGTTGCCTGTTAATTTCCTCATTTTCAGAACAGTATCTATCGTAGGCTGAATCATTCGTTGTTCTTTTTTGAGGCGATAAAGGTCAATATAAGTTTGACTAATGGCAATGTCGTCGGCGTGGTCGAAACGGCTATTGGGCAGCCAGTGGTTTCGCTCGCCAACGGCCATCAACGAGTCCAAAATTCTAGCTGATTGTGTGGTTTGGTAGGCCGCAAACACACCTGCAAAAAAAGCGGCATTGGTCCAGTCGGTTTCTTTATGGTTTGGGTTTTTCATTTGCCAATCGCATACTTTTATCATCGATTCTTTGATATAAGTTGGGGCAAAAATAGCTTGTGCTTTTACGGAAAATCCACTCAAGCATAAAGTAAAAATAAGTAAGTTTTTTTTCATAGAGGAATAGAAAAATAAGAGATGCCTGAGTTTTTGGGTATAGAAATGGTTGAGGTTAAGGCTAGAGAAAAACTCAAGTTCTTTCAATATTTTACCCATTTTACGGTATAGGAGGTGGTGAATCCTTGAAATTTCAAGACATAAACACCAGCGGTAAGGCTTTGATTATCAATGGATAAATAGGCTGTTCGGCCAGTTATTGTGTTTTCAAAAAGTAAAGTACCTTGGCTATTGTAAAGGCTTACTTTAAATGCCTCTCCGTCATGTTTTGGCATAAATTCGACCCTCAATTTTTGCTCGCTCGAAGGATTTGGGTATAACAAAACCTTACCATCGCTCACTCGTGGAGGCACTAGCGAAACGGCTCTAGCAAAATCTGGAATACCATAACCAACGTAGGTATCGGGCGAGGCATACTTACTACCCGATTTTCTGATATAATCCATTACCTGCATATTGGTCAGATAAGGAAAAGCCTGCCAAAAACTTGCCACAAGCCCTGCAATTAGGGGCGATGCAAACGACGTGCCATTACCTGCCCCAACAATGCCACTTGCTCCGCCCACGGTGGTTGCCAAGCCCACCGCCGCCACATCGGGTTTTACTCGCCCGTCTGCCGAGGGGCCTCTTGACGTAAACGATGCAGGATTTTTGTTTTTATCCACCGCCCCAATGGCCAAAATAGAGTCAGCATCGGCGGGGGCCGAAATATATTTCCAAGGTTTTGAGCCTTCGTTTCCTGCCGCCGACACCACTATCATTCCCACGCCTGCACACCAATCGGCGGCACGGGTAATGAGGGTACTTCGGCCATTCATTTGAAGATAGGTATAGTTGGTGGCGGGGTCGTCGAAATCGTAATAGCCTAACGATGAATTGATTACATCAACGCCAAGACTGTCAGCATATTCGGCGGCTATGAGCCAATTGGCTTCTTCGGTACGGGTTTCCGAGTAATCGTCTTCGGTTTTGCACAATACAAACGATGCCTTAAAGGCCGTGCCTATCAAGCTGCCAGGGCTATATGCCCCAATCGCCGACCATACGGACGTTCCATGGCTGGCGTCGTCATAAACATAATTACGGTTGTTTACAAAATCGAAGGTAGAAACCAGTCGTTTTTCGTCATAAATATGCTTAAAAAACGGTGCTTTGTCTGCCCCCAAAAATCCTCCGTCAAACACGGCTATCATCATTCCCTCGCCCCTAAAACCATTTTCGTGCATTTTGTCGGCTCCTAGCATACTGATTTGAGCCAGCGAGTTGCCATAGCTTTCGGGGCTGGCGGTGCTTTCCATTTTCCCTGACCTTATTGACTTTATTTGGACATCGTTTAGGGCATAGTTACCGTCTAGTCCCCGCACAAAAGGCAAGGCTTGTACTTTTTTTAGGGTGGCAAGGTCGCTTTCTATCATCACGGCATTAAGCCATTTGCTGCTGTACCAAATTTTTGCACCTGTTGCTTTAATTTGCTGGAGATATGATGGGCTAAGGGGTAAATCTCTAGCTTGAATGCTAATGCCTTGATTCACACGCCTTTGTATGGCTCGTTGGCTCAAAAACGCAGCAGGTTTGCTGGTTTCGAAAGGCGTTCCTGTTTTATCTTTTAATAAAACAAGGTATTTTTTATTTTGTCCGAAACCGCTACTGGCAAGCACCAACCCTAATAAAAATAGGAAGCATGAGCGTTTAATTTTTTCCATAACTGTTTATTTTTATAATTCTTATAGTGCCATAATCTATTTTACCTTTGCCCAAACAGGTGGCATCATAGCAATAAAATACCTGTGAATTTTCTTTGTAAACAAGGCCAATATTTTGTGCAAAGTATTCAT
>JAYWHL010000425.1:0-7499 GCA_043777715.1 Cytophagaceae bacterium
CCGAAGTTTGTCGGCCATATTTCCAATACCCGAAAACAAGGTTTTGAACAAAGTTGATGGCTCTTTGAAAGGGTCGGTCATGGTGGCAAAACTATTCCCTTGGCGAATCAAAGCCCCCGATCTAAACGATTGTAAATCAAGGGTTTCATAGTTTAAAAGCCGTTGGGCTTCGGGGTAGGACTCTAGCAAAATTTGAAAGCCACGGTCTAGTTTGAAACCCTGATAATCGTCGGTTCGGACCCTCCCGCCAATGCCGTCAGAAGCCTCTAAAATGATTGATGATATTCCAAAATCTTGTAAATATTTGGCACAAGTTAGCCCTGCAATGCCTGCTCCAATGATGGTTACTTTCATATTTTTAACTTATAATTTTGACCTAAAATTAACAAATTGGAAGCTAATAAGTTTGACGTTCGCTAAGATTATGATAAAATGACTACCTTCAAATTAAAACCTTTACCAAAACTACTATTTCGATGATGAATATTCTAAAAACACCAACCCAACGATTTGAAAATCTCAAAGATTATCCTTTTGCTCCTCATTTTGTGGAAATCTCAAAGGGTTTAGTAATGCACTATGTTGATGAAGGCACAAACCAAAACGAGACTGTTTTGATGCTCCACGGCGAGCCTACGTGGTCGTATCTTTATCGTAAAATGATACCCGTTTTGGCGGAGGCGGGATATAGGGTAATAGCTCCCGATTTGATAGGTTTTGGGAAATCGGACAAGTACGACTCGATAGACGATTATAGCTATCAAAACCATGTTGATTGGCTAACGAAATTTATTCAAAACCTTGATTTACAAAATATTACGCTCGTTTGTCAGGACTGGGGAGGGCTTTTGGGTTTAAGGATTGCAGCCGAAAACCAAGAAAGATTCAGACGAATTGTGGCGGCCAATACGGGGCTACCAACAGGCGACCAAGCGGCATCGGAAGCGTTTTTGAAATGGCAAACGTTTTCGCAAACTTCGCCTGTTTTTCCTGTGGGTTTGATTGTGAGTGGGGGTTGCGTAAATAAATTATCGCCCGAAGAAATTGCCGCTTATGATGCTCCTTTTCCTGACGAAAATTTTAAGGCTGGGCCTAGAATTTTTCCAAAATTTGTACCCACCGACCCTCAAAATCCTGCATCAGAGGCCAATAGGGCAGCTTGGAAAATACTTATGAAATGGCAAAAACCTTTCTTGACTTGTTTTTCGGACAGCGACCCTATTACAAAAGGCGGCGATTTAATTTTACAAAAATTGATTCCTGGAACTAAAAACCAGAATCATAGCACAATAGAAGGTGCTGGGCATTTTTTGCAGGAAGACAAAGGCATAGAATGGGCAAAGCAAATTGTGGCGTTTATAAAGAATGACGTGTAAGTGGTTATCGGCAATTAGCCGTAGGCTATCGGCTTGATGTACGAATAACTACGATATTAGTACTACAAACTGATTTTATCTAAGTACTTACAGAAATTTGCCTAAGTATATTGCTTTCGCAAAGGTGTTTGGTGAGCCACCAAACACGGAAAAAGTTGTTTTCCCATTTTTTAATGGTCTAACAATCAGTACTTTATCAAACCTTCTATCCACACGTACTGTAAAAGCATAATGGTTTTGGCATCTTTTATTTCGCCAGTTTTTATCATGGTCATGGCTTGGCGGAGGTCAAGCTCCAGTACCTCTATTTCTTCTTCGTTGGCCACGCCCCCGCCTTCGTTTTTTAGAAGGTCTTGGTGGTATTCGGCCACAAAAAAGTACAACATTTCGGTTACAGACCCTGGCGACATATACACCTCAAATACCTTCTGCACATCGTGAATCACATAGCCCGTTTCTTCTTGGGTTTCTTTCTTGATACAGTCTTCGGGGTTGTCGGCGTCCAAAAGCCCCGCACAGGCTTCTATCATCATGCCCGATGTGTTGCCGTTCAGATAGGTAGGCATTCTAAACTGCCGAGTTAGTATAACAGTCTTGTTATCAGGGTTATAAAGTAATATTGCCGCTCCGTTGCCACGGTCGTATGCCTCTCGATTTTGGCTTTGCCAAGTACCATTTTTCTGTAAAAAATCAAAGGTTACTTTGCGTAGTGTGTACCAATTGTTTGATAAAATTTCTATGTTGATGTTTTTGATGTTGGGGTTATTCATGTTTTTTGAGTGATATTCTGTGGAATTTACCATTTATCAACGGGCTAAGGCGAAGTAAAATTATACATTTCTTTCTGAGTGCTGGGCAATTTCACAAAATATACCATAACACAAAGATTTGTCTAAGAATATTGCTTTCGCAAAGGTGTTTGGTCTAGGCGACCCCGTGAGACACCAACCACTGAAAATGGATTTAATAAGCTGATAATCAGATAGATAAGTCCTGTCTCCTCAATACTGCCTCCTTACTTATTAGATAAACCAACTTCCAACCTTTTGTTATTTATTTCTATGATTAGCGTTGCCCAAGCCCAAGAAATTATAAACGCCCAAACGCTGGTTTTGCCAAATATCTCCGTGCCTTTGATGGAATCTTTAGGTAAAACTTTGGCCGAAGATATACTTGCCGATCGAGATTTTCCACCTTTTAATCGGGTTACGATGGACGGTATTGCTATTGATTTTCAGTCTATTCAAAACAATTTTTGGCCTATCCAAAACAGGCAATTGGCAGGCCAAGATCAACTAAATTTAGAAGCCCAAAATCAAGCCATTGAGGTAATGACTGGGGCAATGTTACCCTTAGGTACAGACACTGTGATAAGATATGAAGATATTGATATTGAAGAGGTTAATGGAAAAATGATAGCCACCCTAACTGTAAATTTTGAGGTAATAAAACAAGGTCAAAATATCCATAAACAAGGCTCAGATGCCAAAAAAGGCGATTGCCTGATTACAAAAAATACAAAAATTTCCTCGCCCCAAATTGCCGTTATGGCCTCGGTGGGCAAAGATAATGTTTTGATAAATGCCAGTCCAAAAATAGCCATTATAGCCACGGGTAACGAACTCGTTGAAATTGAAGAAAAGCCTTTGCCACATCAAATCAGAAAATCGAATAGTTATATGCTAGAGGCCATACTCAAACAGCATGGGTTGGGGGCTAGTCTTTTTCATTTGCAAGATGATATTGAGGAACTAGAAAGTAAACTGGGGCAATTGCTTCAAAACTTTGATGTTTTGATTTTGAGCGGGGGAGTGTCGGAAGGCAAAGCCGATTTTATACCTCAAGTACTTGAAAATCTGAATGTTAAAAAACATTTTCATAAAATAGCACAACGCCCAGGCAAGCCTTTTTGGTTTGGAACGGGACCAACACAACAAAATGTTTTTGCCTTGCCAGGCAATCCTGTTTCTACGTACGTATGCTTTCTGAAATACGTTTTGCCTACACTGATTGCCCCAAAAATTCCACAATTTGCTGTTCTGATACAGGAGATTAGCTTCAAACCTACCCTTACTTATTTTGTGCCTGTGTGGTTAAGCGTTTCTGAAAATGGCCAACTACAAGCCAACCCACAACTGGGCAATGGTTCTGGCGATTTTGCTAATCTCCTCAAAGCCAATGCTTTAATAGAATTACCAGCTAATAAATCAAGTTTTGAAATTGGCGAAGTTTATCCCGTTATCTCCTTTTGAATGATGTAATCCATAAAATGCTGATTGAAAGATTATAAGCAAAAAATCTTTTTCAAATATCCAATAGGGGTTTCAAAAGCTGTTTGCGTATTATAGGCAAGAAGGTAGCAATTTATCAGTTTTTTATAGGACATTTCTTTTATTGGCTTCGTACCTGTATCAAATTTATCAACAGCTACCTTCTTAACCAATGGCTATTTAACACGTCCCCTAATCCATAAAACCATCTCTATTTCCCTGACCTATTTCTTCTGATTGAGCAGAAACACCACGCCAGACCCCTTATACCAAGATTCTCTAAGCAATCCTGGAGAGGGCGAGGCGGGGTGGCTGCCCAACACAAGGTCGGTGTCGCCATCGCCATCAACATCGCCACTATCCATGGTTATCCATCTTCCTAAATTTGTGATATTCAGCCCTTTAGGCTCATAATCTCCGTCTTTATTTTCTAAAAACACAAAGCCTTCGTCGGCTTGCTGGTCAAAATCAGCAAAAAATCCAATGGCAGCAATGTCTATATCGCCATCTTGGTCATAGTCGTTGGCAATGGCTTTATACGCCCCATTCAAAGCAAAAAAATAAGATTGGTCAAATTGATTATTGCCCTTGTTTTCAAAGATATAAACGCCATGATAGGGCTTCAAAACTGACGAATAGTCGGCATTGTCGCCACAGGTATAGAGAATATCCAAGCGACCGTCTTTATTAAAATCTTGCATTTCAAAATAGCTAGAGCCATAAACAGGTGGGAACTGCACTAGCGTTTTTTCTTCAAAAATCATTCCGCCTTTGTTCCTAAACCAAACGATGCGTTCGTTGCCTTGGGCAAAAAGCGTAACAATGTCTTGAAGGCCGTCTTTGTCAAAATCTATGACCACGCTTTTGATAGCCCCAGGGCTTGCACTTAATATTTTTTGGGTATAAGTGCCTGACTGTGAGCGTTTCCAAACCGAAAGCCCGCCTTGGGCATAGCCATATTCAGCGGCAATAAGTTCAGGCGTTTGGTCATTATCCAAATCTGATGATAATACCTGTGTGGGTCTAAAAAGTTTGGGCAAAAGCGTTTTTGATAAATTGATGGCCTTGAGGGGTACTTCCTTGGCCGAGCCTAGTTTTTGGCTGGCCACCCTCACCGATGGCCCCATGTAAGTAGCCAGTACCGTTGAGCCAATCGGACTTTTGGGGTCTGATAATAATTCTATGTTGGTGATGGCCTCTTGGTTAGGGTAACTCGTAATAGCCTCTGCATCAGGGTTTAACACCCACCACACATGGTTTAGTTCGTCGGTGGCGTGAACAATTTTATTAACGGCATCTATTTTTATACAAGTAAAATTGGCAATTTCTTTCCCTTGAATATTAGCCGAACGAACCTCAAATAAATTTTCTAATTTGCCAATTTCTTGTTTTCTTTCTTGTTTGGGCAGTTGGTCGGGGGCTTCGGCCAAATAAAATGCCTTGATTTTTAGCCAATCGGCATCAGGAATAAGTTGCGAGGGCGACTGTACGGTCATGTCAAAAGTCGTACCTTTTTTGTTGGCGGGAATTTTGGCAATTTCGCTCGGAATCCCACACATAATCGCCATTTGGGGCAGTACCGAATTTTGCCAAGTGGCTTTGTCCAATAGGGCTGGAGAGGGATATTGATGGCAAGAACCACAATGGATTTGAGCTAGTTTTTGGGCTTGGGCATCAGGCTGGTGGCTACAATCAAACAAGACGATTGTTCCAAAAATTGAGGCAAAGAAAAGCAGTATTTTTTTCATAGAAAAATTCTGAGCGAGCATTAAGGAACTGGAAAGTATCTAATCGCCAACAATAAATTTGTTTGTTACACCTCCGATGAGGTTTCGAGAGAAACGAGCCATTGATTAGCTTAAAAGTATTCCTTTCACAGATTTAAATGTTAATAAATAACCTCTGTTTTTTAGTTTTATATCGCCATCATTCTGCCTTTTCCCCATTGTTATTTGTAGGCTCTACAATTTTTTTATTGCCTACTCGAAATTTATAAACTTGCTTAAACCACATAGTCATCGTTATATTCATCTGGATAAATCAGCCTATAATCTCGAAGATTTAGGCTTGATTTTGAATAAAAGCAAATTTGAATGGCTGATACTGGGTTATTAATTTATGTTAAACATCAAAGGTCTCATCATTAGGAGTTCTTCTAATGGATAAATCTTTCTAACGAGACCTTGTTTCATTGCAGGAGAGACTTTTTTAAACTTTGGTTCGAACCTTTTAGCGTCAGGATTAATCAAAATTCTAAATTTTTCGTTCTCTTTTGTCAGATTGTAAACTGCTTTTAAGAAAATTATATGTGCATCATGCGGTTCAATTTTCTTTGAGTGACATTTTGTTTTACGAGTTAAGCGTTTGTTATCTTTACGAAAAGATCCATTTCTGCTTTCCACAAATGCGGTTGAAACAGTATTTGAACGTTCAGATTTTTCTAATATTTTCAAAATTTCTATCTCATCCCCTAAAACAATTCGGGTCGAAATATTGATAATAGTACCGTTTTTACGCTCTTTGACAACTTGTGCATATTTTAGTTGAGGGTCAACCACCCACTTAGGTAAAGGTTTTCTTCCTCGACCTTTGTAGGCTGTCTCCATATAAAATCCATAAACTATGGTTAAAACTTCCTCATAAAACCATCCATCACTTTCAAAAAGAGGGGCTTGTCTATCACTATTTTCTTTGATTTTTTCGACAAACACCTGAGCCACTTCCTGAGTTCTTTGTCCACTATGAACCGTATGGAGGTAACTACTTTCGGGTATTACTCCTGTAAATGTCCACCTATCGCCTAAGTTAGGAGAGTTTTCTTCCTTTTCGGCTAAGGTAAACGTCTCTTTTTTTTAAAATAAATGACCAAAATTCATCAATTTGAATACGGTCTAAGTGCATATCTTTTTCTAAATAATCGCTGATAAGTGAAACGTGTTCAGCTACTTTAATTATCCACGCTCTTTGAGTAGCTAAACTTACTTTGTGGGTTCGCTGGATAGCTCGATGTCCTTTTCCTTCGGATAAATCTTTGAGAACACTTATAATCACAGTAATGGGGTGTCGAAGGTCATAAAAAAAAGTCCCTTTTGTCAATACCCAACGGTTTTTACAACCATTGCAGTAAACTTGATTATTTGGACGACTTAATATGCATATGTTGCCACTACCAATTTGGTTATGATATTTACAATCTTGATTGTCACAATATTGTAATGATTTATATTTGTCAAAGTCTATTTTCATAAGACAAATATAACAAACATAAATTAATAACTCAGTACCGAAAATCCCAAGTACCTAAAACCTCGAAAGCTGGACAAAAAATAAAAAGAAAAATAAACTTAGAATTTTGATGACTATGAGAGCTATCATTCAAGCTCAACAACAAAACCTGAAAAAGAAAAAAAAATATCCGTTTACAATGACTCGGTAAAGTTAGATTTATAGTTTATTTTGTCGTAAATAGTTACTATTTTTATGACAAAATAAACAAATTAAGTATAGTATTTTCAACAAAAAATAGAGTCCTTGACCAAATAAAAAAGAAGCACCTTATTCTTTGGTCAAAATTTTGTTTCCGAAGCCAGTAATGATGCTATTCGTAAGTCATTGGAGCGGTTAGTCAAAAAAATGAAATTGAAAGAGATTTGATTTCAAAACGTACTCGTGAAGCCTTGCAAGCAAAAAAAGCCAATGGAATGATTTTGGGACGACCAAAAAGACCAGGAAAGAGTAAGCTAGATGCCTTTAATCTTGAGATTGAAGCCTTACTTCAAAATGGTTCAAAACAAAGTTTTATTGCCAATCGGTATAGAGCTACGGAGGCAACACTTTGTAACTGGATTAAAAA
>JAYWHL010000426.1:0-2704 GCA_043777715.1 Cytophagaceae bacterium
GGTACTAATTATAGTTATAGAATTGGTATGGATTTTGGCACTGGGTTAGGTACAAGTGCGGTGTCGGACGAAAGTTGTGTGTTGATAGACAACGCCAATATTTACCTAACCAACGTATCTGTGGATAAAACCGATGCTACCACGGGTGAAATCACCGTAAAATGGATAAAACCCCTTGGCTTGAATCAGGCAGTGATAAAAGCCCCCTACCAGTACCGATTGTTTAGGGCTACTGGCCAAACTGGAACAGGTGGATTTACCCAAATAACAAGCATAAACACCGCCCTAGATAACAAAGCCGATACTATTTTTATAGACAAAGCCCTCAATACCAAGGACAATGCCTATCGCTATCGCTTAGATTTTTATTATACCGAAAACAACCGACTAACCATTTTAGACTCGTCTGATGTGGCCAGTAGTGTAAGGTTGGCGGCAGCAACTTCTGTAAAATCAATTGATTTGACGTGGACAGCCAACACGCCTTGGAACAATCAAAACCAAAAACATAGGGTTTATCGTGAACTCCGAAACAGACCTGGGGTTTATAACCTCATCGCCGAAGTACCCGTTACGTCGCCTGCTACTTTTAGATATAATGACAACGGAACAGACGCTTTTGCCGCCGATGGTTTGGTTAATGTAAGAATGTCGCCCGATTCTCAGTATTGTTATCGTGTAGAAACTGTGGGGACTTATGGCAACGCCAATATAAAACCAGCCCTTTTACAGAATTTCTCCCAAAATATATGTGCAAGCCCCAAAGATACTATCAAGCCTTGTCCGCCTGTATTAAAAGTAGATGACATTGCCTGTGATATTTTTAATAACACCGTGCCTTGCAGCCAAACCACATTTAAAAACACGCTTACATGGACAAATCCCGATAAGAACGTTAGGGGCGAAGATTGCGATAAAGGGTTAATTAAATATTCAATCTATTACACCAATACACAAGGCGGGAAGTTTGAAAAAATTGCCGAAACCACGGTGCCGATTCAAACTTATATTCATCAAAACCTACGCAGTTTGGCAGGTTGTTATTATGTAACGGCAAGCAATCGCTTTGGTATAGAGTCGGATAGGAGTAATATCGTGTGTAAAGATAATTGTATAACCTACAAGCTACCTAACGTAATTACGCCTAATGGTGATGGCAAAAACGATGTTTTTCAACCCTTAGATTGCCCTCGATTTGTCCAAACGATGAATTGCGTGATTTATGACCGTTGGGGAACGAAAGTTTATGAAACCCAAGACCTCAACATCAACTGGAAGGGCGTAAACACAGGCGGCGGCGATGTTGCTGCGGGGCAGTATTTTTATGAAGTACAGGTAACTTTCTTGAAATTAAACCTCCAAACCGAACCCTTTGTACTAAAAGGTACAGTAAGTGTTTTGAGATAATCTGTTATATTATATTGATATACAGGTATTTATATAAATGATTCAAATCCGTGCCACGCTTCCGAAGCGTGGCACGGCTATTTTTGGCGTTTTCAAAACCTAGCCGTGTATCGATTCTGATTTTCCGTAGCGGGCTATTACCGAATCCTCAAAAGCTATCCATTCTCGCCAGCGTTTCTCTACGTCAATCCCAACGCCATACTTTCGGGCATAAGTGATAAAGGTGGTATAATGCCCCGCTTCACTTTCCATGAGTTGCCTATAAAACGTAGCTAGTTCTGAATCTTGAATATTTTCTGAAAGCAACTTAAATCGTTCGCAACTTCGGGCTTCTATCATGGCCGAAAAAAGAAGCCTTTCTACCAAACCCGACACACGGCTTCCGTTGCTACTTTTCTTCATATAATCTGCCAATTCCAGTACGTAATTATCTTTTTGCTCTCTTTTGAGGCTCAAACCTCGCTGCCTGATAATGGCGTGTACCATCTGAAAATGCTCTAATTCTTCCTTGGCCAAAGCCAGTAAATCAGTTACAAGGTCGGGATATTCAGGATTGATTGTAACAATAGTAATGGCATTGGTGGCGGCTTTTTGTTCGCACCAAGCATGGTCGGAGAGAATCTCCTCAATGTTTTTTTCAACAATATTAACCCATCGAGGGTCTGTGGGTAATTTTAATCTTAAAACAGACATTTTTTTAGTTATTGATGGTTTATGAAAGGGCAATCAGAAGCTAAACAACACAAGCTACGGTAAGTAGGCGGCTTTTGGCCCTTAGCTTTTGCTTGTTTTTAAGAACATTACGGTAAAAATAGACCGAACTAATTTTACGAATGTACTCAGCTTGCCAAAGTCTTACAAATTTAGAGAAAAGAACGATTCGTTAGGGCATTGGCTTCATGTAATTAGCAGTCAAAGCCTTTGAAGCGAAACTTTAGAAAAACAGGGGCGGAGAATTGAGTGTAAAGCCCTTAAATTTGTTGAATAAATTACCAACCTATTTCAGTGATATACCTACCTTTATGGACTTTGAAATTTTGGCATTAGAACATCAAAAATCACTATAAATCAATACAAAATGCTTTACAATCAGTTAATTGAAACCATTGAAAATACACACGTCTATTTGCAAAAAAGAGCCATTTCTTCTATTAGAAGCTGTTTAAACTTATTTCTTTTGCCCCAAACGAGTTATTTTTAGCCCATACTTTAGATTTTTTGTCGTCCGTAGCGATGCTACGCACTCGAAAAAATCTGCGTATGGACAAAAAACAACCTCATTTTGACCTAAAACCAA
>JAYWHL010000427.1:0-2701 GCA_043777715.1 Cytophagaceae bacterium
ATGCAAGCCCAAGTACAAAAATTGTTAGATACCAAGAAAATGAACGAATTAGAAAACAAAAAAGTAAGTCCTCTAAAAGAAGAAATTCAGTACGAAGATTTTGCAAAAATGGACATACGAGTAGGAACAATTACTGCCGCAGAAAAAATGCCCAAAAGTAAAAAATTGCTCAAACTCAATATTAACGACGGATTAGAAAACAGAACTGTGTTGAGTGGCATTGCCGAACACTTTGAACCTGAGGCAATTATAGGAAAACAGGTTTGTTTTTTGGCAAACCTTGCCCCAAGAAAAATGATGGGAATGGACAGCCAAGGCATGATTTTAATGGCCGAAAACCAAGATGGTTCGTTGGCGTTTTTAGAACCCAGCAAAGCCGTTTGGAACGGGGCGATGGTTAATTAGGAATGAATGGATAAATTAGGAGTTTCTACAAAAAAGGTCTTTGAAAGTCAAATTTTCAAAGACCTTTTTTTGATTCTATTGAGTAACAATGGCCGTTAGTGTACCCAAAAGCTTTGGCAAGTCGCTTGGGCTTAGGAAATACCTTTCGGTATCTATGGTTAATATTTTGTTTGACAGTTTCAAAAAAAGCCATTCTGTGCCTGTTGAAACACAACCATAAATAACGTCAATTTGGCTATTTTCTCGTTCGTTAAAAATTTGGGCGGCTATCATTTCAGAAGCTACCTGTGGGATTCCCTCGGTGGTAGTTCTGTTTTTGGCTTCGACTAAGCAAAATATGGGCGATTTTATTTCTAAACTATCTATTTCGGTTGACAGAATATAATCACAAATTCCGCCCAAAGATTGTTCTTTATCAACATCAAAAGTATAGCCCGAAAAAATACTGAATTGCTTGTTATTCCTTCTGATTTCTTTAAGAATTGGAACAATCAAAAATTCTGATTTTGCCTTTTCTGAATTCATCAATGGCATTTCTTGAGCATCTTGCAAATCTACTTGCAGGTGTTCGGTAGGCTGCACATAGAAGTTTTGTCCAAACAATTTTCCGATGGTTTGCTTTATTCCAAACTGTTTTTCGAGTTGGGAAATATTTGTAAAATCGCTGTATGACATGAAAAATTATAGTTTTTAAACATTTATCCGTACAAATCTAAAATCAAATTTTAGATTTGTACGGATAATTTTAAAATTTAATCAAAATAGATTATGTTTTTGTGAAATAAATCGGCGTAATGGGCAATTTTATAAATTGCTTTCGTATTGGTGTTTGATGAGTTACCACACACCGAAAGGACTTAAAAAATATGCTGGAGTGTATTTTGCTTTATACTTTATTTTCCTATTAAAATATTGTATTCTGCTGGAATCTTAACGCCCCGAAAACGATTGGTCAGCCCGTAAAACGTAACAAGGGTTAGTAGAATACCAAAAGTAAAAATGAATTTTGCTTGTATGATTGGAGACAAACTGAAAATATTTTTTTGCATTTTTTTATGATGAATAGCAGAGATGTGTCCAAAAAATGAAATAATTGCCAAGCCATAATAAGGTACGAAAAACAAATTGGTAGGGAAATTATTAAGCCCTGCCACACCGAAGTAAAAATTTGTATCAAGCCTAAGAAAAAATCGGCCTCCTAAAACCGCACTTAAATGAATGATAAGAAAAATAGCCAAGTATAATCCTGACCAAATATGTAATTTATCAAAGTAAGAAATCGCATTTTTTCGGTTGGTTATAAAAAGTTTCAGCCCAGAAAAAATCTGTAAAAATATGGCAGCCAATAAAACGGTCTCAACAAAAATATTCCGATAAAAATGACGTAAAACATTCATTATTTCAATGTGTTTGTCGGCACCGAAAATGCTACAAAAGTGATTGAATAAATGCAGGCCAATAAAAATTAAAATGGTAAGACCTGAAATAAAATGTATTTTCTTGGTTGTCATCTCTTATCGTTTGTGCTATGGGGTGGCTACAAAATACCTTTAACTAAAATATATAATGTTGTTTGAAATAAAAAAATCAGACAAAAACCCATCTAAAATAACCTTTTTAGAGGTATTTACCCCCAAACCTTAGTGCCTTCTGTACAGTTTTTACACATTTCTATTTCTGAACGTGAACGTATGAGCGAAGCCCTGAAATTTCGATAACCTTCTGAAAACCAAAGATTTGTAAAAGTACTTTGTTTTAAGTCGCCTAGTCGGTGGTCGGCGTCTTTATCAAAACAACAAGGCACTACAAGGCCGTCCCAAGTAATCACGCAACTATGCCACATTTTCCAGCAATGGTCAATCAACTCGTTTTTGATTCGATACGTACCGTTGGCGTTTGGAGCATACCTCGCATATTTATCAATGGTTGGAATGAGGTCAGAGCCTTGTTCGTAGTCATAGATTTGAGCGGTTTTTAAGCCCACTTCATCAACACCCAATTCTTTGGCTAGTGCCTTCAATTCGTCTATTTGGTGTTCGTTTGGTTTTACGACCAAAAACTGAAAAACAACGTGTGGCGTACTTGATTTTAAGGCTTTTTTCCATTTCAAAATCAATTTTGTGCCTTCTATTACTTTGTTGAGTTTTCCACCAACTCTATACTGTTCGTAGGTTTCTTGGGTGGTGCCATCAATCGAGATAATAAGCCTATCCAATCCGCTTTCTACGGTTTTTCGGGCGTTGGCATCGGTCAAATAATGGGCATTGGTGGAGGTTGCGGTATAGATTTTCTTTTT
>JAYWHL010000428.1:0-2688 GCA_043777715.1 Cytophagaceae bacterium
GCTTGGAAAGATGCCGAATGCCCAGATTTAAGGAACATGACAACACTAAAACCAGAAGAAAAACAACAATTAAAAATTGAAAAAATAGAATACAAAACCAATCACTTGTTGGCCAAAGGAATGCTAAGGGCTAAAAAACAAAAGGGCGAGGATTGAATTTCCTAACCAAAAAGCCCTTGTTGTAGCAATGCAACAAGGGCTTTTTGGTGCAAGACAAATTCTAAAAACGCTCTAAATTCATAACCGTGGCAATGCCCGAAGTGGTTAATTTTTGGGTTTCTTTATCAAAAATCTCACATTTTATTTCTGCACGATGTTTTTCAGGGTTGATGCTAATGGCCGTAAAAACGGCACGATAGGCAACATCAACAAACATAGGCCGTTTAAACTCAATGGTTTGCCCCAAATAAATACTGCCATACCCTGGGAATTTTGTTCCCATTACCTTTGAAAACACACAACCCGAAATCATACCGTGCATAATAGGTTTCAGAAACTGGGTTTTGGCTGCAAATTCGGCATCGAGATGAACGGGATTGTCGTCACCCGATACCTTGGCAAAATCGATAACGTCTTGTTGAGAAAATAATAAATCTTCGGTGTAGGTTTGGTTTATTTCTATTTTCATTGTTTTGATTTTAATGATTTGATGTTGAGATTTGAGTGCTTTGGAGAGAATAATCAGTTAAATTAACAGATAAATTTAGTATGAATAATACATTGATAATCAGTTAATTAACTCTTATATTCTATCTCCTCAATTCCCTATTTATGATGAATGGTCAGCTATGATTACCCATTTGCCTTTTTTCTTTTTCCAAACTAGTGAAAAATGTCCGCCAACATCACCAGCTTCGGGACGTTTCAAAAACCATTTTCCAACTACCAAAGCTACTTTTTCGGACGGAAATTTAACTTCTTTGATGTCAAAGGTCAGAAACCCCATTTTAGCTTTGTCGGCATAGTTTTTCTTGTAATTATTCAAGGTATTTTTGTAGCCATACGTAATACCGCTCTTGCCAATATACATCAGCGAATCGTTTTCCCAATAACCAACCATAAAACTGTCAATATCGCCCGCATTCCATTTTTGGGTTTGCTTGTTTAGAATGCTCAAAATACTTTCTTTATCTTTGCTAAAGTCTTTATCATCGTCTTTTTCTTGGGCAAAAGTACTGTAAATATTTATCGAAAATAGCAGTAAAACTGCAAGTAGTTTTTTCATGTTTATTTAATTTGTTTGAAAATTATGCACAAAATAAGAGAATTATACCTTCAATACAAAGTTTATATTTCGATAGATTTATTCATGTATTTCATCTTTTTTTTCGTTTTTTTCATCCTTTGGATATTTTTTGGATAATGGCTACTCAACAAACAATTTGGTTTATTCTCAATCCTAAATCGGGAACTTTGAAACCTCAAGCAAGGCAAAGGATACTGGACTACCTGAACTTTAAGGTTTTAAGTGTTAATACCCACGCCAAGATTCGTTTTACAGAATACGCTGGTCATGCCACACTTATCGCCCAAGAGGCAGTTGCGGCTCAGATTGATGTGGTAATAGCCATTGGAGGAGATGGTACAATCAACGAAGTGGCTAAAGGGCTTTTGTATTCTAATACTAAATTGGGTATTATTCCCATCGGTTCTGGCAACGGTTTGGCTCGGCATTTGGGTATTTCGATGAATCCTTACGAGGCTTTGGAGGAGGTATTAAATAGCAAATCGTTTAAGATAGATGCCTGTTTTTTGAACGAAATCCCTTTTTTCTGTACGGCTGGGCTGGGTTTTGATGCCCAAGTGGCTCATCATTTTGCCAAACAAACTACCCGTGGGCTTTGGACATATATCAAATCGGCCTTTTTGTGTTTTTTTAGTTTCAAGCCAGTGTTTTACGATATTCAGATTAATGGCGAAAATAGAACACAAAAATATTTTACGATAACCTTTGCCAATGCCACACAATACGGTAACGACGCCCTGATTGCCCCCAATGCCCTAATTAACGATGGTTTGATTGATGTTTGTTTGCTAAAACCTTATCCTTTTTTTATGGGAATTTATATGGCCATTCGTCTTTTTTGGGGTAATATTGATAAATCTGAATACATGGAAATAATTAAAACTGATGAGATAAAATTAAGCCAAGAACAAGAAATTATCTTTCATTTTGATGGCGAACCTGCTGTTTTAAAAACCAATCAGTTAAATGTTAAAATCAAAAAACAAGTCTTAAACGTGATTTGTCCTTTGGCAAATACTACAATTTAAAGCTAATTTTTGTGCTTTGAAGTGTTAATTATCAAATAATTAAAATTTAATCCGTAATTCAAATTCATACAAGATATATTTTATGAAAAAAAAGAATATTTCTGGCATCATGTATTCAACAAATCCTGATTTTGAATTTCAGGAAGAAACCCAAGAAATAGTAGAAACACTTTTGCCCGAAAAGCAAAAATTGAGAATATCTCTCGACAAAAAAGATAGGGCTGGCAAACAAGTTACGCTAGTGAATGGCTTTGTGGGCAGTCCTGACGATTTGTTGAGTTTATCAAAAAGTCTTAAAAATCACTGTGGAAGCGGTGGGTCTGTAAACGGAAATGAAATTTTGTTGCAAGGCGATTTTAGAGATAAAATTCTTAATTACTTGATTCAGAAGGGATACGGGGCTAAAAAAATATA
>JAYWHL010000429.1:0-2688 GCA_043777715.1 Cytophagaceae bacterium
CAATATAATATCGTTTGGTTTGGCCATGGCCACGGCTTTGCTAATGGCCTCGTGCCTATCGGCAATTACTTGGGTTTTTTTGTAGTCTATGGGGGGTACGCCTTTCTGCATTTCTGCTAAGATAGCAAGGGGGTCTTCGTTGCGAGGATTGTCGGACGTCAGAACCACGATGTTGCTATATCTACAAGCAATTTCTGCCATAATTGGCCTTTTGGTAGTATCTCTATTGCCTCCACAACCCACCACGGTTATGATTTGCTCGTTGCCTTGGCGTAGGTTTGAGATAGTTTCTAATACATTTTGTAGGGCGTCGGGCGTATGGGCGTAGTCTATGATTCCTATTTTTTTATTGGGCGAAATCACCTGTTCAAATCTCCCTGATGCGGTTTCTAGGTCAGAAAGTTGGGTCAAAACCTCAAGTTTATCCTCGCCCATGAGTACGGCCGTGGCATACACTCCCAAAAGATTATAGGCATTAAAAGTACCGATTAGCTTAAACCACACTTCGTGGCCTTCTATTTCCATCAGTAAACCATGCAAACTGTCCGACAATAATTTACCATGAAAACTAGCCAATGTTTGTAACGAAAAAGTTTCTGGTTTGGCGGCTGAGTTTTGCAGCATAACCATTCCCCGTTTGTCATCAATGTTTACGAGGGCAAAGGCCGTTTTGGGTAATTGATCAAAAAAGCCCTTTTTGGCTTTGATGTATTGGTCGAATGTTTTGTGAAAATCGAGATGGTCGTGGGTAATGTTTGTAAAAACACCTCCTGCAAACGTTATCCCAGCGATACGTTCCTGCACCACGGCGTGCGAGCTAACCTCCATAAAAGCGTGCGTACAGCCCTTGGCGAGCATCAAGGCCAATAATTGATTCAGACTCACGGCATCGGGAGTGGTGTGGGTAGAGGCTATGATTTCGTCTTCTATTTGGTTTTGTACCGTAGAAATCATACCACAACGATAGCCCAGTTTTCTGAATAGCTTAAAAAGCAAGGTTACATTTGTGGTTTTACCGTTGGTGCCAGTTACGCCAATGAGTTGCATTTTGGCCGAAGGATTTCCATAAAAATTAGAAGCCAAACTCCCCATGCTTTTGGCCGAATCCAAAACCTGTATAAACGTAATGCCTGCGGGCGTTTCTTGGGGTAATTGTTCGCACAAAATAGCCACAGCTCCTAGCTCAATGGCCTTGGCTATGTACTGGTGGCCATCGGTTTGGGTGCCTTTTATGGCTACAAAAAGGCTATTGGCTATTACATTTCTTGAGTCTATGATAATCCCCGAAATGGATTGATTGATATTGCCAATGAGTGCAATGGTTGGAACGTTTTTAAGAATGGTTTGAAGCAACATAAGAATAATATTGAAGCTGTTTAAACTTTTGATTTTAGTGTAAAATTAGGTTTTTTTTTTACTAGGCGAAGGTTTTTGAGCCGTAGTGGAACGAGCGTAGCATAGCTACGGTTGATAAAAAAGCTGAAGTCTAGTTGAAAAAGAGCCGATTTTAGCTCAAAGAAATAAGTCTAAACAGGTTCATTCCTTCAAAGTTTGGGATTTTGCCATTACCAAGCAAATTTTTTCTGAACATTACTACAAAGTATCAATATCAACCCCAATAATCGGCCAAGCAGTCTTGCTACTAACATTAAAAGATTAAGACCCCCAACAAAATTTGCATTGTTCCGACAATTTGTCAGCAAAATATTCTTTGGCTCAATTTGTGCCTTAAAAAAAATTCTTAACTTTATACTTCTACTTTAAGCATTTTTACTTCAAAACAAGTATTTGCAAAAAAGTAATCAATATTTTTAAAGACTAATTAATTGTATTTCAAGCCAATAGCCAAGGGCTAATCGCCAAAAGCTATACATTGCCATGACCATGCTAGAAGAAGAAGAAGAAATAATAATAAGCACCCCCAAACAGATTTATACTGACGTCGAAAAACATAAGATTTTCGAGAAAGAGTTTATGCCCCACATTAACTCCATGTATAATTTTGCCTTTAGGCTTACCAACGACGAAGACGACGCCAACGACCTCGTACAAGATACCTACCTCAAAGCCTTTAGGTTTATAGGTTCGTTCGAGAAGGGTACAAATGCCAAGGCTTGGTTGTTTAGAATCTTGAAAAATAGTTTTATAAACGACTATCGCAAGAAATCCAAAGAGCCAAACAAGGTTGATTATCAAGACGTTGAGACTTATTATGACTCGGAAGAAGCCGCTGGCACAGAGCAAACCTCCGACCTAAGAGTAGAGGCCGTACAAGACATGATTGGCGACGAAATAGCCACGGCCTTGAACGCCCTGCCCGTTGATTTTAGAACCGCCATTATTCTTTGTGATATAGAGGGTTTTACGTACGAAGAAATGGCAAAAATTTTGGACATTCCCATTGGTACGGTACGCTCTAGGTTGCATCGTGCCAGACAATTGCTCAAAGATAAACTACGAAAATATGCAATTTCGATGGGCTATAAAGCCTAGCTTGAACTTTTTCTTGATTGGCTGGGTTTCTCTACTACAAAATCAAATCTAAATAATTGATAAAAACTGGCTTCGGTAACACCAATGTATCAAAGCCAACAATTGCTCAAAAAAATGACAAACCCCGCCCTGCAAGCATCGACGGAGTCTATGACAAGCCAAGCACCCGCCATGAAAACGGAGTGTAACCACCAT
>JAYWHL010000430.1:0-2684 GCA_043777715.1 Cytophagaceae bacterium
TAGGCGTAAAAGATATTTTACCAGCAGGTTTAACTTTTGTAAGTTCTAGTGATTTTACAAACACTGCGGGTACGCTCACGGCCACGATTCCGAGTATTGCCGTAGGTTCGCCCAAATTATTGACTTTTGTAGCTACGGTTACAACATCGGGTGCGATTACGAACATTGCCCAAATAACGAAATCTGACCAAAACGACCCTGACTCTACGCCCGACAACAACGTAGCGACCGAAGACGACCAAAATTTTGTAACCATAGGTGGCCAGCAGATAGATTTGAGCCTAGAAAAAACCGTGAGCGATACCTTGGTTGTACCAGGGGCTACTGTAACTTATACCATCAAGGTTTCAAATGCTGGGCCAAGTTTGGCTACGGGCGTGAAGGTAAAAGACGTACTGCCAGCAGGCATTGCCTTTGTGGCTTCAAACGACTTTACCAATGTGGGCGGAACATTAACTTCTCGGACTTTGACTGTTAAAAAAGATACGACCATTGCTTTGACTTTTACAGGAAAAGTAACGGGGAGTGGAAAAATAACCAACAAAGCCGAAGTGAGTGCCGCCGACCAACCCGACCGTGATTCTCAACCAAATAACGGAACAGAAAATGGCGAAGACGATACCCAAGCGGCTGCCCTAAGGGTACAACAAGCCGATTTGAGTTTGGTAAAATTGGTTAGCAAACGCAATCCAAATATCAACGAACAGATAGAATACAAACTGGCCGTGCATAATACTGGGCCAGATGCCGCAACCAACGTACAAGTAAAAGACGTTTTGCCAGCAGGTTTAACCTTTGTGAGCAGTGCCGACTTTACGCTCGTGAGTGGCGTGTTGGTAAGCAGAAATATAGCAAGTATTGCCAAAAACACGACTGATACATTAAGATTTTTGGCAAGAGTAAACACCGCAGGAAGCATTATCAACAAAGCCGAAGTTTCAAAATCTGACCAGTTCGACCCTGATTCTCAACCAAGTACAGGCACAGAAGACGGCCAAGACGACGTAGGTTCGGTGTTGATTGGTGGACAGTCGGCCGATTTGAGTTTGAAAAAACTGGTAAGCAATCCTACACCAAACGTAGGCGATGAGATAACTTATACCATCGTGGTTACCAACGCTGGGCCAAGCAAAGCCACCAAAGTAGAGGTAAAAGATTTGTTGCCAACGGGCATTACGTTTGTAAGTGCCATTGGTACAGACTTTACGCACAATGCAGGAACGTTGATTAGCCGATTGATAGATTCGATAAAAGTGGGCGAAAGCGTAAGTTTGGCCTTCAAAGCAAAAGTAAACCAAGCAGGAACGATTATCAACAAAGCCCAAGTTTCTAAATCTGACCAATTTGACACTGATTCTCAGGTAAATAGCGGCACAGAAGACGGCCAAGACGATACCGATGCTGCCCCAATAACAACCCAGCAGGCCGATTTGAGCTTGAAGAAAACCGTTGATAACACCAAGCCAAATGTGGGCAGCAACGTAACCTACACGGTTGCAGTTACCAACAATGGCCCAAGCACGGCCACCAACGTAGAAGTAAAAGACGTAATACCAACAGGTTTAGAATTTGTTTCTAGTACCGATTTTACGAAGTCTATAACGGGTGATACCCTCAAAGCAAGCATTGGGTCTTTACAATTTGGAGCAACCAAACTCTTGACTTTTGTAGCCAAAGTAAATGCTTCGGGAGCGATTATTAACAAAGCACAGATTACAAAAGCCGACCAGTTCGACCCTAATTCTACGCCAAACAATGGTACAGAAAATGGCGAAAATGATACTGATGCGGCTACCATTGGCGGTTTGCAAGCCGATTTAAGTTTAGTGAAATCAGTAAGCGATTCGGTTGTAAATCCAAACGAAAACGTGGTGTTTAGCATTGTTGTAAAAAATGCGGGGCCGTCAGTAGCTACGGGTGTGGAAGTAAAAGACGTTTTACCAGCAGGACTAACGTTTGTAAGTTCGTCTGATTTTAGCAATACAGCAGGTAATACGCTCAATGCCAGAATATTAACGCCAATTGCCAGTGGGGCAGAAGTAACTTTACGCTTTACGGCCAAGGTTACGGGTACAGGCCGAATCAGAAACTTAGCTGAGATTTCTAATGCTGACCAACCTGACCCAGATTCTACGCCAAACAATGGTACAGACAAAACCGAAGACGATACCGACGATGCCATTGTGCGAGTACGCCAAGCCGATTTGAGTTTATTGAAATTGGTAAGCAATGTTTCGCCAAACGTAAACGATAATATTACCTATAAATTAATCGTGAAGAATGCAGGGCCAGATGTGGCAACGGGCGTGCAAGTAACCGATATTTTGCCAGCAGGTTTGAGTTTTGTGAGCAGTGCCGACTTTACGAATAATAACGGAACGTTGGTTTCAAGAACATTGAATAACGTTGCTGCAAATGCTACAACCGCTGATACTTTGAGATTTATTGCCAAAGTAACGGCCAATGGACAGATAATAAACAAAGCAGAAATTTCAAAAGCCGACCAGTTTGACCCTGATTCTAAACCAAATACAGGTACAGAAGACGGCCAAGACGATGTAGGAAGTGTGTTGATAGGTGGCCAACAAGCAGATTTGAGTTTGACCAAAAACGTGGACAAAACCAAACCAAACGTAGGCGATATTATTACCTATACGATTGCCGTGAAAAATGCAGGCCCAAGT
>JAYWHL010000431.1:0-2670 GCA_043777715.1 Cytophagaceae bacterium
TGGCCTCGGCAAACTCCCAACTTCTATCTCTGCATTTTTTGGCGAGATTCCAGCACTTTGGTTCTTAGGTTTTCACGGGTGCTGACGGTCTTTTTCTTGTCCTCATCGTGTTTGGCAATGGCCGCTTTTATTTGCTTTAGCTCTTCGTCTAGCGTTTCTATTTTTTTCTTGGCTTCGTCATATTCTTTGCGGTTTGCTTCCAAGTCTTTTTGCATTTGCATCATCAGGGCTTGGTCGCTTTGCACTTTTTTATCGGTTTGGTTTAGCTCGCTTTCGGCTTTATACATTTCTTCGAGGCGTTGTGTTTTTTCTAAGAACCCCGACAAAACTTTTTCGGCAGCACCATATTTGGGGTGAGTGCCGTGTATGGTTTCGCCATTGGCCAACTGTATGGTCATAAAAATAGTAGTCCAACCTCGGCTGGCGGTTACTTTGCTGGTAATTACCAAAGGTTCACTCGAAATACTAGAAATATAGGCAGGGTCCACCACCAACGAGCCACGGGTGCTTAACAATCGGCCATAGTGGGTGAGTTGCTCTCGCCAAGCGTCTTCTACCAATTTTTTATCTACCTCCACCGAAGCAAATATTTCGGACGTAGTGATGGGGTCTTTTATTTCTACTTTTTTGGTTTTGGTGTAAACAGACGGCTGGGCAAAAACCAATACCGAATAGCTTGATAATAAAGAGATTAGTAAGAATTTTTTCATTGTGGTTTAATTATAATTACTCAATTACTCATTAAGGCTTTGAGCCATGCCATGAGTAAGGCTTAATAATAAATCAACTAACAAAAATATTGCCACAATTTAATTTCTCCAAAAATAAATTAGAATTAGTCATTTATTTTGGTGGTTCAATCAGAAAATTGCCTAGTTTTGAACAAACCATTAACCCATTCTTTTTCAATGAAATTTACGTTTAGTTTTCTTTTCGTTTTGCTTTCGGTCTCGTCTATTTTTGCCCAAAACAATTATGGGCTTATTCCAATGCCTCGTAATATTCAGGCAACAACAGGCCATTTTGTGCTTAGTAAAGATACAGGCATAAAAATACCTTTTAATAATCAAGAAGTTAGCAATATTGCCCAAACTTTGGCCAATCAGCTACGCAATGCAACGGGGCTGAACCTCCGCATTGCCGATAACCACATTTTACCGAGTAATAAATCCATCGTTTTTTTATTGAATAGTGTCCAAAATCAGACTTTGGGCAACGAAGGCTATGCTCTATCTATCAAAAAAAACCAAATACAAATCAGGGCTAATACGAGCCAAGGTTTGTTTTATGGTGTGCAAACCTTGCTACAATTATTACCCAAAGAAATAGAAAGTGATGTACCCATCAAAAACACTGTGTGGCGTGTTCCATGCTTAAACATTAGCGACTATCCGAGGTTTGCTTGGCGGGGTTTGATGCTGGACGTAAGCCGACATTTTTTTACAAAAAACGAGGTAAAACAGTACATAGACCGCATGGCAAAGTACAAATACAATGTTTTTCATTGGCATTTGACCGACGACCAAGGCTGGCGAATCGAGATAAAATCGTTACCGCTACTCACTCAAAAAGGGGCTTGGCGAGTACCCCGCACTGGCGACTGGTGGGACAGGGCCATACCACAAGAGGGCGAAGCAGCTACTTATGGCGGGTTTTATGGCCAAGACGACATCAAGGAAATTTTGGCTTATGCCAAAGAACGATACATAAGTGTTTTGCCAGAAATAGACGTTCCTGGGCATAGTTTGGCGATGATTGCAGCCTATCCAGAACTATCAAGCACCCGCAAAAACTATCCTGTGAACGGTGGTTGGAAGTTTTATGAACAAGACGACAATAGCCTAGACCCCTCAAACCCAAAGGTGTATGAGGTGTTGGACAAGGTTTTTACAGAAGTGGCAGCCCTGTTTCCGAACGAGTATATTCATATTGGAGGAGACGAATGCTCTAAGAAATTTTGGAGACAAAACCCTGATTGTCAGGCATTAATAAAAAAAGAGGGCCTAAAAGATGAAAAAGAATTACAAAGTTATTTTATTCATAAACTAGAAAAAATAGTAGAAAGCAAAGGCAAAAAAATAATAGGCTGGGACGAAATACTAGAAGGTGGCCTGTCGCCCAATGCCACGGTAATGTCTTGGCGAGAAATGAAAGGAGGCATAGAAGCCGCCAAACAAGGCCACCCCGTGATAATGACCCCTTGGAGTAAATGCTATCTGGATTTGTACCAAGGCGATGTGGCCACCGAACCCAAAACGTATGGTTTGAGCCGTCTAAAGAGTGCCTACAACTGGAATCCCGTACCAGAGGGCATAGACCCCCAATTGATTTTGGGCGGCCAAGGCAATTTATGGACAGAGAGTATTCCCAACCTCCGCCATGCACAATACATGACTTGGCCACGGGCAATGGCATTGGCCGAGGTGTATTGGACAGCCAATGAACAAAAAAATTATGACGATTTTGTGGGGAGAGTAGGCCAGCATTTCGACCGACTAGACCTTGCCAGCACCAATTATGCCCGAAGTATGTACGAACCAATCGTTGTATCGGTAAAGAAAAACAACAATGGCAAACTGACGGTTGAACTAGACACCGAAGTAAAAGGATTGAGCGTTTATTACAGCACCGACAATACTTTTCCTGACTATACTTTTCCTAAATACGAAA
>JAYWHL010000432.1:0-7408 GCA_043777715.1 Cytophagaceae bacterium
GTACGAATGTCTTTGCTGGTAAGCAAAAAAACCAAAATGGCCAAAGCCCCCAACAAAAAGGCCAAATGGAGGGTATTTTTGGTAACGTCTATCAAAAACAGTACAATTTGGTTGAAGTAATAAAGCCCAAACGAGCCTGCCGCCGCCAAAACTAAGAGTGTAGTGATGCCTTCGGGTTTGCCCCAAAACGAGCGTTTTTCGAGTTCTTGATTGCCACCAATCTGAGAAAAATCTGGAGATGCCATAATTGTGTGTAGCCCCTTAACCCCCAGAGGAGGAATAGTGAAGCAGATTTAGTTGATTTAAAAAAATAAAAATTAATAAAAAAATTATGCTTGTTACTAGCTGTAAGCAATAAGCGTTAGGCTATATGCTTGATATACAAATAATTATGATATGAATAGTGCAAACTGATTTTATCCAAGTGATAATTCGGGAGGTACATAGCCCCTTTACCTTTCAGAAACTGTTTGAATTAGGCTTTAGTCCGCAAGGAAGTCTCTTGGCTACGGGCTTAAATCTCAAACCTTCCAGCCCTTAATCCTTTCAACCTTTCCGAGTACAGGACAATTTTACAAAATATAGCCAACCACAGAAACGAATTTGTTTAAGAATATTGCTTTCGCAAAGGTGTTTGGTGAGCCACCAAACACGGTGTCCCGTCCCCCCTTAACTCTTAACTAAATGCCCCCCTTTGACCCTCAACCCTTAACCAAATAACCTTCCTCAATCCCCTTAACCCTTAACCAAATTTACCCCTTCTCACTTCAAATACTGCCCTATTTTGCTAAGGTCGCCTTTTATTTGGGTAACAAAACTTTGATAAGTACTTTCATAAGCATTACGATTGCTCGTAATCTTATTGCTTTGTTCGGCAATATCCGAGGTTATGTTGGTAATATTCTGATTGTTTTCATTGATTTTGTTTTGAAGGTCAATGATTTGCTGGGCAAAGGCTTTGTTGTCGTCTTGGGCTTTTTGAAGGTCGTTTTTTAGGCCGCCAACTCGTTGGTTAATGGCTTTTTCTACGTCTTTCAAAAAAGCCTCACGGTCGGCATCTAACAAACCAATGTACTGATTGGCGGTGGTGGTCAAAACGCTCAATTCCGAAATTCCCCCCATGGCCTTAAAACTTGCCCAAGCGGCTTGGTATAGTTTATCTTCCGACAAGCCTAATCCTTGTAGGTTTTTTAGGCTTTGCATATATTCAAAATAATCTGGGCCTTTGAGGTTAGATTTTTCGATAAGTTCAACAAAATGTTCTCTAAATTTTTTGTCAATACTGCCCGTATCGGTATTTGCAGGAACAGACATTTGGTTTGCGGGGGCATTAGCCTGAGCCATAGCCTGCTGATTTTCAGGAACTTGACCACCACTAGGATTGGTTTTTGGTGTTTCTTCTTCAATAAAAAAACTCATCAGTTTACGTCCTAGGCTTTGTTCTTGTTCTGGCATGGTCTTCATTTTTTGATGTTTAGGTTTTGATGTTTTATACACAACGAAAGTTACTTATTTGATACTGGTTATTAGTAAATACCTACGATTCGAGATATTACGAAAACACAAAAACCCCAAATCATTTTCGTTTAATTATAAGTGTGTATCGTCCATCTCCCGTCTCCCGTCTTCTCGCTCCTAACTCCTTTGTCGAGACAATAATAGTGAGTTTTGGGCAATAAATTGATATTGCTTTGTTATAAGCGGTCGTTGGGATTGACAACGCCTTGGAATATCGTGCCGATTATTTGTTTACTTTGATAACGACATCGCTATTTTGTCATTGACGATGCGTGGCACGCCTTGTTTTCACACTAGTATGGCCACCACGTATATCAAAAAAAGGCTCAACATTTCTACAATGCAGAGCCTTTTTGTTTGAACCTCTTGGTGTGTTATTCTACTACGTCCATTTTTACAGTATTGGTTTTTACGCCCTTGCCGTGGGGCATGGCCAAGGTACTCACAAAAACATCGCCTTTTTGGAGCAAGCCTTTCTCAACCAAAATGCCTTGCATATCCTGTACTATTTCTTCGGTGCTTTGGCCTTTGCTGTCGTAATAACAAACGGTTACGCCCCAAAGCATTCCCATTTTGGTCATCAACGAACGGTTAGACGTAAACACATAAATAGGTGCTTTTGGCCGATGAGCCGACAAGCGATAGGCCGTGTAGCCTGTGTTGGTTATACAACAAATGGCCGTGGCGTTGGTGTCTCTGGCCAAACGGCAAGCCCCAGCAATCATACGGTCGTTAAGAAAAAACTCCGAATGTTCGTCAGATAGCGAGTGATTTTTGAAATATATAGCCGCTTCGTCGCCTTTTACAATCTTAATCTTATTTTGTTGTTCCTCTACGGTTTCGATAATGTGCGTCATGGTTCTCACGGCAATCTCTGGATAGCTTCCCGATGCCGATTCTGCCGAAAGCATCGTAGCCGACGCTCCGTCTAATACGGCATTGGCCACGTCAGATGTTTCGGCACGAGTAGGCACAGGGTTATCTTTCATCGACTCCAGCATTTGCGTAGCCACAATCACGGGCTTGGCGGCAATAATACATTTGGCCACCATTTCTTTTTGTAGCTGTGGCACCATCGCTCCGTCTAGTTCTACACCCAAATCGCCACGGGCAACCATTATGGCATCGGTAACGGCAATAATGGCATCTATGTTTTCTATGGCTTCGGGTTTTTCTATTTTGGCTACCACACGAGCCGTTTTGCCAGCGGCCGCTATTTTGGTTTTTACATCAATAATATCTTGAGCCGTACGCACAAACGAAAGGGCTATCCAGTCCATGTCGTGTTCGAGGCCAAAAATCAAATCGGCTTCGTCTTTTTCGGTTAGGGCTGGTAGCGAAACATTAGTTCCTGGCAAATTAATACCTTTTTTAGAGCGTAAAATTCCACCATAAACCACCTCGGTAACTACATCTTTGGTTTCGGGATTGATAGACAATACTTTTACTTCTAGGTTGCCATCGTCCATCAAAATTCGTTCGCCAGGCTGTACGTCTTTATACATCGAGGTATAAGTTGTGCCTACCCGTGCCGAAGTTCCCAGAAGGGTTTCGTCCATGGCAAATACCAACTGATTGCCAGCAATTAGCTCCACACCGTTGTTTTCTACCAATTGTGTACGAATTTTTGGGCCTTGTAAATCTTGGAGAATCGTTAGGCTTAGGCCATGTTCGGCGTTGATTTCTCTGATAAACTTGATACGCTCTAGGTGGTCTTCGTGCGTACCATGCGAAAAATTGAGCCTAAAGATATTGACACCCGCCTGTGCCAAACTAAAAAGCATTTCTTTGGTTTGAGAAGCAGGCCCTACGGTGGCTACTATTTTGGTTTTCTTTTGATATGACATACAATTGTTTGTAGGAGTTCTATATTTGAGTCGCAATTTACAGTAAATTTTCTTAAAATAGCGGATATTTGCCCTTTGGCATTAGAAATCTGAAAACGAAAATTATAAAAATAAAAGATAAAGTGCTGAAAATCAGAATATATATAATTAAAATTGGCTGTATTGTATTCAAATCCTTGGAATTACTCCCTTAGTTTTCATCATCAAAAAATCAATCATTAAATAAATGGGTATTCGTTCTTTTTTGGCTAAGCCATTTGCAAAATCAATCATTAGTAGCCGTAAAAAATGGCTAAATAATCCGCTTGAAGCACAATTTGATTGGCTAAAATGGCTACTACAATATGCCAAAGATACCGATTTTGGCAAAGACCACCGTTTTTCAGAAATCTCCAACTATCAAGATTTTATACAGGCCGTTCCACTCCATGACTACGAAGACCTCCGCCCCTACATAGACCGTGCCGTAGCTGGCCAAAGCCATGTTTTGTGGCCAGACGAACCCCTTTATTTTGCCAAAACATCAGGCACAACTTCGGGTATTAAATACATTCCTATCTCTAAAGAATCAGTCGGGTATCATATCAACGGAGCCAGAGACGCCCTTTTGAGCTATGTGCATGAAACGGGGCAATCGACATTTTTAGATAAAAAATTGATTTTTTTGTCGGGAAGCCCCGAAATGGAACAAAAAAATGGGATTCATATTGGTCGCCTTTCGGGCATCGTAAACCACCACGTGCCAGCCTATTTGCGTACGAACCAAATGCCCAGTTACACTACCAATTGTATAGAAGATTGGGAGGCTAAATTAGATAAAATAATAGACGAAACCATCGCCCAAGATATGTCCTTGATTTCGGGGATTCCGCCTTGGGTACAAATGTATTTTGATAAAATAGAAGCCCGAACAGGCAAGCAAATCAAAGACGTTTTTCCGAATTTTTCTTTGTTTGTATATGGCGGAGTAAATTTTGAGCCTTATCGTGCCAAATTATTTAATTCTATTGGCAAAGTTATTCCGTCTATCGAAACCTACCCTGCTTCCGAGGGTTTTATTGCCTACCAAGACAGCCAAAACGAGGAAGGGCTTTTACTGTTACTAGATGCAGGTATTTTTTATGAATTTATTCCCATCGAAGCCTATTTTATGCCCCAACCTCCCCGTTTGCACATTGGGCAGGTACAAATTGGCCAACAATATGCACTAGTGATGAACACCAACGCTGGTTTGTGGGGTTATTCCATTGGCGATACTGTAAAATTTGTAAGCCTTGCCCCGCATCGAATCGTGGTTACAGGCCGTATCAAGCATTTTATATCGGCTTTTGGCGAACACGTAATTGGCCAAGAAGTAGAAAAAGCCATGCAGTATGCCCAAAGCCAACAGCCTCAAAGCCAAGTAGTTGAGTTTACGGTTGCCCCGCAAGTAAGTCCTCCCGAAGGCGGTTTGCCTTATCACCAATGGCTGATAGAATTTTCGGTGCCACCACAAGATCTCCAACGTTTTGCCCAAGACCTTGACCAAGCCCTTGCAAAACTGAACGTTTATTACAAAGATTTGATAGACGGAAATATTTTACAAGGTCTCAAAATCAAGCCATTAGCCAAAGACTCGTTTATTAATTTTATGAAAAATCAAGGTAAACTAGGCGGCCAAAACAAAGTACCCCGACTATCAAACGACAGAAAAATGGCGGAGAAGTTGAGTTGAGAAGTTGAGAAGCGAGAATTTTAGGAGATAGGAGGCACAAAATGTAGAACAGGATTTGAGGGATTATTTATGATGGCAGGTTTTTTTGACCTTTAATCCCAATAAAATACTTTAGCCAAATCATCACTTCGGAAACGACACTTTTCCCATTGATACACTCGGTACGCCTTGCCTGTTGCCAAAGTCTGTGCCTTGTCCAACGAGGGCTTCGTTGGCTAAGATAGCAAACAAAACAGCCTCTTTGGCATCGCCCGAAATACCCAAATCGTCTGTTTTTCCAAAAATAGTTTGGGGTAATTTTGATTTTATGCCCTCCACCAGCATCGGATTGTGCATACCCCCACCGCTCATATACACAAAATAGGTTTGGTTGGGCAGCATGGTTTTGAGAATGGCTTCGGCGATGGTGTCTATGCTAAACTGTGTGAGCGTAGCCATGAGGTCATAAACAGATAAGCCCTCTGTTTGGCTTTTGGCCTGTGCATCTTTGACGTATTGAAGGCTAAAAAGCTCTGGGCCCGTTGTTTTTGGAAACGAAGCCCTAAAAAATGGCTCGTCTTTCAGGGCATTCAATAAGGCTGTGTTTACAGTACCTTGTTTGGCAATGGCGGCGTCTTGGTCGTAGGCCATGTTTGGAAAATACTGCCGAATGGTGGCATCTAAAAGTGTATTGCCTGGGCCAGTATCTGTAACAAAAACCTCGGAAGCATTGCCGCTACTGGGCAAATACGTAAAATTGCCAATACCGCCCATGTTGAGCATAATTCGGTTTTGACTTTTATCCGAAAAAATAAAATAATCGCCATAAACGGCCAATGGAGCCCCTTCGCCCCCTGCTGCAATGTGTTTTTGCCGAAAATCAGAAAGGGTAATTATTCCCGTGCTTGCGGCCACGTGGTCGCCATCGCCAATTTGTAAGGTGGCATTGCCAAAACGCTCGATACGATGCAAAATTTTTGGAGCATGAAAAACCGTTTGCCCATGCGAAGCCACAATATCTATTTGGTTTGGCGAGATTTCCCAAAGTTTCAAACACTCCAAAACCATATTGCCATGGAGTGTACCAATCCATTCATTTAATAATACAAGGTGCTGAAAATCAATGCTTTTCTTCGCAAATACTTCTCTAATCTCGTGTTTGATATTTGCCGAATAATCAATGGTTTTGAAGGCTTCTAGCTTAACCGCCGTGCTTTGGCCATGCCCACTAATCCTACACAAGGCCACGTCTAGGCCGTCCATAGAAGTACCAGACATCAAGCCAATAATAAGCCTTTCGGGCTTTTGAGCAATGTTATAAAGTTGTTGAATATTGGGATTCATGGGGTTTAATTTTTGGCGGCCTTTACCAACTGCTCAACGAGGTTGATGTATTGCTTGGTTGCCGTTTGCGTTTGGGTGTCAGTCCAGCCAAGGGTTTGGCTCATCAATTGGGTAACTTTTGGTGCGGCCATTATTGCTCCCTGCCAGTCCATAAATTCTAGCCTCATGCGGCGAGCCAGTACGTCTCGGGGGGTCATGGCCATTTCGTGTTGGCATTGATATACCACCTCGGCCTCTATAAAAGCATATTTTTCTACCAATCGTGTGGCTAGGCTTGGCTTTTGTTGGCACATTTTGGCTATGGCTTGGGCATTGCTACCATACTTGGCCACTAGGTGTTTGCTAATATCCTCGGCAAGGTTATTGGCGGTCATTATGTTTTGCCAAGCCATTGGTTCATAGCCTGTTGCACCCACTAATTTATGGTTTTCTGTACTGCAAGGGCTGGTATTTTGTAGTAAACTTGCGGCCAAATCTATCGTATCCTTGGCCATTATTCGGTAGGTTGTCCATTTGCCCCCCATCAAACTTATCAAGCCCGAGGCTTCGTCTTTTTCTACTTCGTGGTCTCTCAATAACTGCTTAGTGTTTTTGGACCCACCCGCCAATAGCAAGGGTCTAAGGCCACCAAAGCCTCCCTTTACGTTGGTTTTATCTAGTTTTTTGTCGAGAAATGGTTGTAGGGTTTCTAGTAAATAATCAACTTCGGTGGCTAATAAATGCGGTTCGGTGTGGCCTTCGGTATAATCATTGTCGGTAGTGCCTAGCATCAAATCGCCCTCAAAAGGTATCGCAAAAACCACCCTGCCATCAGGCGTTTTGGGTATGAGCATGGCATCGGTACTTTGCAAAACTTCGGCAGGTAGCATCAAATGTACGCCCTTGCTTGGCCTTATTCTTTTGTTGAGGCTTGGGTTTGCCATTAGGCGAATATTATCGGCAAATGCCCCCGTGCAGTTGATAAACACCTTGGCTTTTAGGTTAATTTCTTTGCCCGAAATTGTAT
>JAYWHL010000433.1:0-7403 GCA_043777715.1 Cytophagaceae bacterium
AAAATTATCAACATCACCATACAAATCCCCATTGGTTTCGTTGTTATCGTCTATTTTTTTTCCACTCACTTCCACTTTTATTCTCGACACCAGCGTTTCATACTTTTGAGTTGTAGGATTAAAAAACGTCCAATTAAAATACTTCCCCAATGCAAAAACTCCAGCTTGTTTTGGAATAATTTGGTATTTAAAAGAAACCTCCCCCGATACTTCGTTCCCAACTCTATCAATAGATTGCTCTATATCAGGAGCATAAAAATCAAACAAACTATCATTCTTAATTTCGGCCATATTTACCACCGAAAGATTCCCTTTGCCCACCAAATGTAGCTCATATTCAATGCTTTTACCCGTGATAGCCTTCCGTTGGTTTATGCCTTCTTGTAGCCTAAACTCCCCCACAACAACTTTATCTCTCAAAGGGTGAGGAGGCAATGGAATAGGATTGATACTAAGTGATTTTGATGAAAGTGTAGTAAAAGCCTGTTTCTTAGTTGCATCGTTGTTCGATAATTGCTCCTTGGCCACCTTAAATTTCACAAGCCGCAAACTAACTCCAGGAAAAACTACCGTTTGGGAATTAATAGCATAAAAAACACCCTGATACATCTTATACTCCCTATAATTTTTATTGTTAATCACAACCGACGATACCACAATATCACTAATCTTAAAATCTTCTACCAAACAGTTCGCAGGCGTAATTTTCTTTATAATTTCTGCAATCTGAGCATCAGTATCCTTCGTAAAATCCATCTCTGCCTTATTGGTTTCGGCAACATACAAAGCCAATTTTACCGAAAACCCCTCTCCAACATACACCTTTGTTTTATTAGACCTTAAAGCCAAAAAAGCCTCCTCTTTTACATCAATAAACTCGGTACTATTATTAATAAAACTATCAAAATCATCATCATTATTATTTTTATCTGTCCCAGTCTTGTCATCTGCAACAATAGTAATTACACCGCTCTCTATTTTTACTTGTTGGCCATTAACACTAAGCATAAAAGCATCATACCTAAAATTACCTACTTTTTCAGCCAAATAAGTTTGTGTAAACTCTTGGCTTACAATCAATTTTCCAGCAATATTAGTTGTTACTGATTTTCCCTCTTTTACCCGCTTGGTCATTCCCAATAGTTCAGGAAAACCCTTCACGTCCCGCTTATCACTATTCTGAATCACTACCCTGATACTCAATATCTCGCCAACCTTCAAACTCTTGCCTTCCAGCTCAACAGCAACTTTCATGTCTTGAGCTTTTGCAAAAAAGCAACAACACATCAAAAAAAAACTATTTATTATATATTTATTAATAATTTTCATTCGTTATCAGCAAAATAAGAAACATCATATTACAACCAAACCCCAAAGTTAAGCCTAATCATTTATAGAATTAAAAATTGTTCTAAATCACTAATCAAAATAAGCCATGTTCGAGTACATAAAAATGATTTTACAAAAAGTAAGTTTCGATAAAAATTTGTTTGAAAAAGAACTACAAAAAGGCATAAACCAATTACTCCCAAACGAAATCAGACGGCTCAAAATTTGGTGTTATCAACAGTTCGGCCAAATATATCAGCAAATTCTTAACAAATGTTTTAGAAGAATCCTCATCGCAAAAGCCTGAAATTTTACAATATTCAAAACAAAGCCTTCTATTTCAAAATTATAGATTTTGAAATAGAAGGCTTTGTTATTAAAAAGGTAGTTCCATAACTTTTATAATTTTTTGATATAACTACCTGAAAATCAATCAAATATTTTTTTTGAAAAAAATAAGCAAATAAATTATTGATTTTTTTTAGATAGAACTTTGAAAATCAATTTAAAAATCATAGTTTTGCACCTCGAATTACGGTAAAGGTCTTTCTTGTTAGACAGTTGGCAAAACTAAGCAAGTTAATTACAGACTTTTATTTTTGATTTGAAATAATTGAAATTTGTCACTCGACAATTCCAAAAGTGCCAGAACTGCAACTGTTTTACAAAATCTGAATGCCCAGTTTGTAAGAATGAGTTTCAAGCTGACGCAGTAAAACATAATGATAGCTTTGCCGTCTTATATGTTGCTGTACCTGCTCGTCTCCTTCTCCCACAAGTAATCTTCAGGAAAGAAAAATTTTATTTTTGCAAATCTGAATAAATTCCGTACCTTTGCAGTCCGTTTTCGGAGGCAGCCCAGTTGGGGGGTCGAAATCATTAAAAATTAAGAAAATGTCAGGAATTATTGGTAAAAAAGTTGGTATGACCAGCCTATACAATGCAGACGGTTCAGCCGTAGCTTGTACGCTGATTGAAGCTGGCCCTTGTGTAGTAACACAAGTGAAAACCGTAGAGAAAGATGGATATAGTGCTATTCAATTAGGCTATGGCGAAAGAAAAGAAAAGCATACAACAAAACCACTGTTGGGGCATTTCAAAAAAGCAGGAACTACACCAAAACGAAAACTGGTTGAGTTTACATCGTTTGAATCTTCATTATCACTTGGAGAAACAGTAGAAGCTACACTATTTGAAGAAGGCGATTTCATAGATGCAATTGGTACTTCAAAAGGAAAAGGTTTTCAAGGAGTCGTAAAGCGTCACGGCTTTGCAGGTGTAGGTGGCCAAACACACGGTCAGCATAACAGAGGTCGCCACCCAGGCTCAATTGGTGCTTGTTCGTTCCCTTCAAGGGTATTCAAAGGTATCAGAATGGGAGGACGCATGGGTAACGACCGTGTAAAAGTACAAAACTTAAAAGTATTGAAGGTATATCCAGCACAAAACTTGATTGTAGTTAGTGGTTCTGTTCCTGGTGCAAAAAACTCAATCGTAATTTTAGAAAAGTAAACCGATGCAAGTTACAGTATATAACAAGAATGGAAGCGAAACAGGAAAAACTGTTAATCTTTCAGAAGAAATTTTCGGGATTGTTCCCAACGAACACGTTGTATGGCTAGATGTTAAACAATATCTTGCCAATCAACGTCAAGGAACACACAAGTCAAAGGAGAGAGCAGAAATAGCTCGTACTACCAAAAAACTTAAAAAGCAAAAAGGAACTGGTGGTGCCCGTGCAGGTTCAATGAAGTCTCCAGTATTTATAGGTGGTGGTCGTGTGTTTGGTCCTAGACCCCGTGATTATTACTTCAAACTTAACAAAAAGGTAAAACTATTGGCTCGTAAATCTGTATTGTCAGCAAAGGCACAAGCAGGATTAATTACAGTAATAGAAGATTTTACATTCGATGCTCCAAGAACAAAATCATATTTGTCATTTTTAGGAGATTTCTCGTTAAGTAATACGAAAACATTATTGATAACGAGTACGTCTGAAGATAAAAGTCTATACCTTTCTGGTCGCAACATCCCAAAAACAAACATCATTCCTGCCAATCAAATCAATACTTATGATTTGATGAATACAGAAAGATTATTGATTGCAGAAGGAGCAATTACAGAAATTGAATCAATGTTCAACTAAATCGAAGATTAATTATAAATTAATCAATGATTAAATGACCTCAAATAAAATGAGCATTTTAATAAAACCAATTCTTACTGAAAAATATACTGCCATGAATGAAAAAGGCAAGTATGGATTTCAAGTTGATTTGAAGGCCAATAAGGTTGAAATCAAGAAAGAAATAGAGAAAATATATGGAGTATCTGTTGAAAGTATTCAAACGATGCGTCAAATAGGTAAGAATAAATCTCGAAGTACACGTACTCGTGTAACCTCTGGCCGTACCTCTACTTTCAAAAAAGCAATCATTACCGTTGCAGAAGGCGAAATATTAGATTTCTATCAATAAATCTAGGTAATCGTTCCTAAAATAAAGTATATCTCCGATTCCCTACGGATTGATGCGTAAAAAACTTTTGTTGATTAGGGACATAACAAAAGTAACAACGATAAAAAAATGGCATTAAAGAAGTTAAAACCAACAACTCCAGGACAGCGTCATAGAATAGCGCCAAGTTTTGAAGAAATTACAACCGACAAACCCCACAAAGCACTAACCGTAGTGTTGAATAGAACGGGAGGCCGTAACGACCAAGGACGTCGTGCGATGCGATATATCGGGGGTGGACACAAGAAAAAATATCGTATTATAGATTTCAAGCGTAATAAGGAAGGTGTTGCAGAAGTATTAACGATTGAATATGATCCAAATCGTTCAGCACGTATAGCCTTAGTACAGTATGAAGATGGCGAGAAAAGATATATCATCGCATTGTCAGGATTGAAGGTAGGAATGAAAATTCAGTCAGGAGCAAGCATAGCCCCCGAATTAGGAAACGCAATGCCACTTCAGGCAATACCGATTGGTACAATTGTTTCATGTATCGAAATGCAACCAGGAAAAGGAGCGGCCTTAGCACGTAGTGCGGGTACGTATGCTCAAATCCTAGGTCGTGAATCTAAATATGTGATTCTGAAAACACCATCTGGCGAAACGAGAATGGTGCTTGGTACTTGTATGGGAACGATTGGTTCTGTATCAAATGCCGACCACATGAACGAACAAAAAGGTAAAGCTGGTCGTAATCGCTGGTTAGGCCGTCGTCCAAGAGTTCGTGGTGTAGTTATGAATCCAGTAGATCACCCAATGGGCGGTGGAGAAGGTCGTTCGTCAGGAGGACATCCACGTTCAAGAACAGGACTTTTGGCAAAAGGTTTAAAGACAAGAAGCAAGACTAAGTATTCTAATAGATTAATCATTAGCAAGAGGAAGAAATAATGGCACGTTCACTCAAAAAAGGACCTTATATTGATTTTCGTCTCGAAAACAAAGTTCAGGTTCAAAACCAAGCAAGTAGAAAATCTGTAATCAAGACGTGGTCTCGCCGCTCGATGATTTCTCCAGATTTCGTTGGCCACACTTTCGCAGTACACAACGGTAATAAATTTATACCCGTTTATGTTACTGAAAATATGGTAGGTCATAAATTAGGAGAGTTTTCTCCGACAAGAAACTTCCGTGGCCACGTTGCCAAGAAGGATAAAGGTAAGAGATAATTCAATTAGCGTTTTCTAGTACATCTTCCTAAAGAAGATAAGAAATCAAAATTATAAACTTGAAATTCAAGTAAATGGAAGCAATAGCAAAATTAAAAAACGTACCTACATCTCCGCAGAAAATGCGTCAGGTAGCCGACTTAGTGCGTGGGAAACAGGTAAATAAGGCATTGGCCATTCTAAAGTTCCAATCAAAGTCAGGTGCCCCTCGTCTCGAAAAGTTACTTCTATCAGCAGTTGCCAATTGGCAACAAAAGTATGAGGACAGTTTGAAGATAGAAGACGCAGATTTGTATGTAAAGACCATATTTGTAGATGGAGGAGCAATGCTTAAACGTCTTCGTCCTGCTCCACAGGGTAGAGGTCATCGCATTCGCAAACGTTCAAATCACGTTACAATTATTGTGGCAAGTGCCTTAAATACTCAAGTAGAAAAAGTAGAATCAACCGAAGCATAAACGAAATGGGACAAAAAATAAACCCTATTGGTCTTAGATTAGGCATCATCCGTGGCTGGGACTCAAGCTGGTACGGAGGCAAAAATTTTGCAGACAAATTAGTAGAAGATGAGCAAATCCGTAAATATATATCGGTACGTATTCCGAAAGGTTCAATATCTAAGGTTGTTATTGAGCGTACATTGAAGCGGATAACTTTAACCATTCATACTGCCCGTCCAGGAGTTGTAATTGGGAAAGGTGGAAACGAGGTGGATAAAATTCGTGAAGAGTTGAAAAAAATTACTGGCAAAGATGTTCAAATTAATATTTTTGAAATAAAAAGGCCAGAAATTGACGCCAAGTTAGTTGGAGAAACTATTGCCCAACAATTAGAAGCTCGTATATCATTCAGAAGAGCAATGAAACAATCTATTGCTTCGGCTATGAGAGTTGGGGCTCAGGGTATCAAACTTAAACTCTCTGGTCGTTTGGGTGGTGCAGAAATGGCTCGGACAGAAGGCTATAAAGAAGGTAGAGTTCCATTACATACACTTCGTGCTGATATTGATTATGCTATTTCAGAAGCCCAAACCGTTTATGGGAAGATTGGTATCAAGGTTTGGATATTCAAAGGGGAAGTATATGGTAAGCGTGATTTATCTCCAAATCAAGTAACTAACACAGCTTCAGCAAGTGGTGGAGACGGTAGAGGAGGTAATGACAGAAATGACCGTCGTGGAGGTAGAAGAGATGATGATAGAGGAGGAGAAGGTCGTGGAAGAAAATCTGACAGTGCTGGAGATAATAATAACAGCAGAGGAGGAGGTCAGGGCGGCCGTGGCGGTAATAACAATCGTGGCGGCGGTGGCAATAGAAAGTAAAATAAGTTTGTCTTTACGTTATTAATCGTAACGACTATATTGAATAATTTAGACATTTACGATAATGTTACAACCAAGAAGAACGAAGTTCCGTAAAATGCAAAAAGGCCGTATCAAGGGTATTGCCCAACGTGGTCACGAAATTGCTTTTGGATCTTTCGCAATCAAATCTTTAGAAATTGGCCGTGTTACGGCTCGTCAAATTGAATCGGCTCGTATTGCCGTAACTCGTGCAATGAAAAGGGAAGGTCAGGTTTGGATTCGCATTTTTCCAGATAAGCCAATTACCAAAAAACCTGCCGAGGTTCGTATGGGTAAGGGTAAAGGAGCACCAGAATATTGGGTTGCACGTGTAAAGCCAGGTACTATTTTGTTTGAATCTACTGGTGTACCTTTAGCATTAGCTCAAGAAGCCCTAAGACTTGCCGCACAGAAATTACCTCTTAAAACGAGATTCGTGGTACGGAGAGATTATGTTGAGGTAGCAGAGTAGGGTTCAACGACTGATTTTGCAACAAATTTAGTGCATATTAGAATTAAATTACATAAATATGAAAAACGCCGATATCAGAGCTTTATCAAAGGAAGCCCTTTTAGAGCAGTTAGAAACTGAAAAAACTCAATTGTCTAAATTGAAATTTGCACACGCTATTTCACCAATTGAGAATCCCTTACGAATCCGTGAGACAAAGCGTCTTATAGCTCGTTTGGCAACTATCATCAACGAAAAGTAATCATTCGTCACCCTGTTGTTACATCATCAAAACGTAGCAATAAAAGACTCAGACAATGGAAGAAGTAAAAAGAAACCTAAGAAAAATAAGAGTTGGTCGTGTGGTATCAAACAAGATGGATAAATCTTGTGTGATAGCTGTTGAACGAAAAGTAAAACATCCTCTTTATGGAAAATTCATGAAGAAAACGACCAAATTGATGGTTCACGATGAAAACAACGAAGTTGGAATTGGTGATACAATCAAAGTTATGGAAACTAGACCTCTAAGCAAGAACAAACGCTGGAGAATGGTTGAAATTGTCGAAAAAGCGAAGTAATTAATTCTAATTAAT
>JAYWHL010000434.1:0-2666 GCA_043777715.1 Cytophagaceae bacterium
TTGCCGTTCTTTTACTCATACCAAGACCAAATACACTACCTGCTAACATAAGATAAACAATTGTCCCAGTAGCAAGACCAACAATTATACAAGTCATTACTACACCACCAGTTATGTATCCATTAGTCCTAGCCTCTTTAAATTTGGCAGTTAAATCATGATAGCCATATTTTTCGAAAATAGCATATAAATCAGAATTTGAAGTAATTTCGTTTCCGTCAAACTCATAGTGTTTACCTTTTAACAAAATTTGAGGATGTCCACCACCAATATTTTTAGTTTGATTACCATTATTGGTTGCCATATTTTGTGTGGCTGGAGCAGCAACTGGGATAGTATTCTGCACAACGGGTTGTGGGATTTCTTTTACCTTGATGTACTCTTTTGTTCCATTTTTATAGATAATCATAAAAACTTCGCTGAGATTAATATTATAGGTTGGGCCGTCTAACATTTCAAATTTTTTGTACTTAATGGTAGTTTCAGTAAGTTCTTCAATTTTAGCCTTGATTTCCACTTTATCGTTTTTAACGATGGTATCAAATGCATCTTGGGCTTGGGCTTGAGCAAATGCCAAGCATAAACAAAGGATAGTAAACAGTTTTTTCATTTTATGATTAGATTAATTTTGTTTTCCCCCTACTCTCGTTTTTATGCTGCTTTTTTGGGTTAGTCCAGCTTTTGTTCGTTTAGAGAACAGCACAAAGTTATACAAGGGCATAAAACCAAAACACGGGAAAAACACCCTATTTAAAAGGGTATTTTTCCCGTATAAAAAAGGGTGTTTTTACAGGTTGCCTTAAAGCAAAAAACGGCAAGTAGCTATTGCCACTTACCGTTTTTCCAAATCTTTGTTCTTTTACCTACTCGCTGCTTATTTTTATTTTATTCCAAGCCCAAATTGTATAATCTGTTCGGTTTTGGTTTTCGTTACCGCCATAAACAAGTATTTTACGGGCAATGACTTCCCCTCCAATTGCTTTGAGGAGGTCAAGGCCAGCAAAAAGTTTGGGCAAAATGGTTTTGGTAGCTTTTATTTCTACAATATCATAAGCTGTTTGGTTGCTGATGAGTAAATCAACCTCATGCCCATTAGAATCTCGCCAATAATAAAAATCTTGATAAAGGTTATGATGATAGTTTTGCTTGAAATACTCGTTGATAACCATGTTTTCAAACAATACTCCTTTAAATTCACTTTCATGCACAGCTTTCTCGCTTTTGATACCCAACAAAAAACTCACTAGGCCAGTGTCGTAAAAATATAATTTGGTGGTTTTTACTAACCTTTTATTGAAGTTGTTAAAAAATGGAGGAAGTTGATAAACGATATAACTACTTTCTAAAATAGATAACCAAGATTTAACGGTTGGCAACGAGATACCCGCCTCGATGGCCAAGTTGTTCAAATTAAGTTGTTGCCCAATGCGGCCAGCACATAATTTAAGAAAGGTGCGGAACAAACGACTATCTTTAATTTGCAATAATTCTGACACATCTCGCTCTACATAAGTTTGAATATAATTGGCATAAAAACTTGCCGTAGGAATAGGGCGGTCGTAGAGTGCTGGATAACAACCTCTCACGATGGTAGTGGCGTAGTCGGGCGGGAGTAATTGTTGCGAATTTAGTTCTTGAAAATCAAAAGGGAGTAACTTAAAAAGGGCAACTCTCCCTGCCAGACTTTGGGTAATATTTTTGAGTAAACTAAAGTTTTGTGAGCCTGATAAAATAAATTGCCCCATTATTTTAGATTCATCTACAATGGTTTGAATATAAGAAAACAAAGAAGGAACACGCTGAATTTCATCAAAAATCACATTTTTGTTATATAATTCTAAGAAACCGTTGGGGTCTTGTTCGGCAAAAGTTCGGTTATCTAGGTTTTCGAGCGACACGTAACGGTAGCTGCCAAACATTTCTTTGAGCAAGGTGGTTTTGCCAGATTGTCTTGGGCCTGTTAATGCAATAACTGGATAAACGTCTATGAGTTTTGTGATGGCTTCTGCTATGTTTCTTTTAACCATAAAATGTGTATTAAAGTACAAATATAGTCTTTTACTTTCTGATTTACATAAACTCTACTTTAACATTTACATAGATTTTACTTTCTGATTTACATAAACTCTACTTTAACATTTACATAAACAAAAGCCGTCCTTCAAAAGAACGGCTTTGGTTTAATTTTCTAATCATTGTTTTATTGCCCCACTCGTTTTAGAGAATCTAGGGTTTTTACCTACTCTTGCCCAAACCGCCAATTACATTCAAAAAAGCAAATAAAGTGCCTGACTTATTAAAAGTATTACTACCATAATCTTTGCCAAAGGCCGCTGTAACCACAAAGTTTTTACGTATCTCATAGCCAATGTTTAGGGTCATCTTCCATTTGCGGCTACTTTGGCTACTAAAATCTACATTTACACCCCGCATGAGGCTCTCAAACTCAACAAAGTATCGATTTTTTTCTCGTAAATGGTAAGTATATTTCATTCCTATATCTAGCAAATGTGAGGTACTGTCTATTATTTTTTCTTTAGAACCTAGGCCATTTTTTAGGTATCGAACCATTATCAAGGCATTGTGTTGAGATTCTTTAGTATCGGGCATAGGGTCTGTTCCTACTTTAAAGGATTTAGAGGCCGTAAACCATGCCCCTAATTGGT
>JAYWHL010000435.1:0-7400 GCA_043777715.1 Cytophagaceae bacterium
TACTTAACTCACGTGCAAGCGAGTGTATTTTGATTATTGACGAAATCCAAAAGATTGATAATTGGGCGGAGGTCATCAAAACCGAATGGGACAAAGACGGTCTTGAAAACAAAAATATCAAGGTAATTTTATTGGGTTCGGCTCGGCTGTTATTGCAGCGAGGTTTGAGCGAATCTTTGGCGGGTCGTTTTGAAATTATCCAAATGACACACTGGTCTTTTGCCGAAATGCAAGAGGCTTTTGATTTTTCAGTCAATCAATTCGTCTATTTTGGAGGTTATCCAGGAGCCGCTTCGTTGATTTCGGAAGAAGAAAGATGGCGAGAATACGTCCTTCATAGCCTGATAGAAACCACACTTTCAAAAGATATTTTGATGATGAGTAGGGTTGATAAACCAGCTTTATTGAGACGATTATTTGAATTGGGTTGTGGGTATTCAGGGCAAATTTTATCCATGACAAAACTCTTGGGACAACTCCAAGACGCAGGAAATACTACAACCTTATCGCATTATTTAGAGCTATTAGATTCGGCAGGGCTATTGACTGGTCTTGAAAAATACGCCCCCGATGTGGCACGGCAAAAAATGTCTATTCCCAAGTGGCAAGTCCAAAATGCGGCTTTTTCGACTGTTTATAATCCATTGACTTTTGAGCAATCCATGCAAAATCCAGAGATTTGGGGGCGATGCGTTGAAACTGCCGTGGGCGTTCATCTCATCAGGTCGCAAAGATTGCAACGAACAGAAGTGAGCTATTGGCGAGAGGGGAACGATGAGGTAGATTTTGTTTTGAAAAAATCAAACAAAGTAATTGGCATTGAAGTAAAAAGTGGCCGAATGCAGCGTGCCAAAGGAATGATGGCTTTTGAAAAGAAGATTCGGCACGATAAAGTTTTGCTGGTTGGGAATAGCGGTATTCCGTGGCAAGATTTCCTAAAATCTGACGTGAGTATGTTGTTTGAAATGTAGTCTTTTCTAAGAAATAGAGATTTGCGAAAGATAGTCTTTTGCCGTAATGAGCAGGTGTTGCCAATGTGTGGTAATCTGACCAGTATTCGCCCTGGTATAACCTCTATTTTGGTAATACCATATCATCAGCCGCTCAATTTTTAATCAGTGTCTTACGATATGTTCTTTATTTGAGTTACCAATTCCTCGAAAGATGATATGCCGTTTAGTTCTTTTGTGTTTATCCAGTCAATACCATTGCTGGGAATGTAACTTATAATTCCTGTTTTAAAATGGAATGTTTCCTCGACTGATTTTAGGTTTAAAATCCAGTCCATAGGCAACTTTTTCAAACTTACGATTTCTTGAAAGTCGTTTGATAACTTGTTTGATGAATGTCCTTTTTGGATTAAAAGCAACAAACCTAAACTTATATTTTTGGCAACTTGCAAATAACCTACCAATTGAGAATAGTCTTTTAAACTTAGTTGATTGAGGTACTTTGCTTCAATTAAAATCAATTTCACATCGTCTGTTTTGTTGATAATTGCAAAGCAAATATCTAATTTCAGTTTAGGAATATAGGTGTCGTCTGTTGAAATTGTAACGCTTGATTGTTGTTCCAAGTCCTCAAGCATACTGTCTAAATTCTTGTTTAGAGAATAGTAAACCCTAAAATCCTCTCCTAAATACGAAATAAGATAGGTTGTGAATTTTTCGGCAAACTCCTTGTAATAGCTAATTTCATTCATTTTCTAATACTGAAACGGCTAAACCGTTGATTTTTATTTTCTGTTTAATGATTTTTTGGTTCAATGAATTGTCAATTGATGAGCAAATAAAAGCCCTATCATTTTTTGAATTTCTAACTAAAATTGGGCTGTCAAAATTCTCGTCATAACTGTAAATCGTTATGAATTTTGATTCATTCAATTTGAGTATTTCACTCATTGAACCTGTATGTCTTTTACCGTTTAGCTCTGTTGTAAATAGATAAGCAATACCTTGGTCAATACCTATAAAATGGCTCAAATTTTCGTTTTCAATAGTATTTTCAACAGTCATTTCGAACTCGTATTTGGTGCTTTCGGGGAAATAAATATCCTTTATGCTGTCAAACTGTGAACTCAAAATATCAAAATCGTCTTTCGTAAGTCGTGGAAAAAATGTAATGTACTCTTTCGCATTTTTTACTAATTTTTTGATTTCTTCGACTGGTGCAAATGGGCAATTGAGTAATGCACAAAAATGATGATAATGAAAAAATAATTTGTTCCGAACCTCGATTGGTAGTTCAGTTGAATTTTGGTCAATATGAACACTTACTGCACTCGGTTTTCTCAATTTCCTCAAATAACAGGGCGTTTGCTCCTCTTTTATCTGTGTGTTTTTGATTTTTGTAATGTCAATGGCTTTTGCTTGTAAGGCGAAAGAGTGTTTTGTCAGGAACGATTTTACCAAAAATCTAATTTTAAAACCCTTCTTCCAACCTTTGTAATTGGGGTTAGACGATGAATGTTGATTTGGGTGATTGTATAAAATTTGGTCGGTTATCGAACCAAGTTCGGTTAGCCAAGAACAAAGCTGAACAACAAATAAAAAGTTTTTAGTGCTACCAGGAATTTCGATTGAAACTACTGGGGCATCGTCAGTAAATCGTCTGTGCGATAATGTCAAACTTGCTCTTGCATCAAAAATGCCCGACAAAAAACTTTCTACTTGAATGTCTTTGAGTAGCGTTTTTGCTTTTGTTAAATTCGCTTTTGCCAATAAAAAACCGCCTGTCGGTAAACCTAAATAATTGAGGTCTTCAATGATTTCAGAAAAGTCCGAACCGTCAATAGGTTTGATTAACCATTTGCCATTTCCAATTTCATAAGTTACGTTGAAACGATACGTTGCATTGAAATAATTGCAAATTCTCGTCAAAATATCTATTGCAATTACATTCATTCGTGAAGTATCCATTCCCCACTTTTTGAATGGCAAATCAATTAAAAATGTATGCTTGTCGATTTTTCCACCTCCAACCAATAAACCCAAAATATATGCTTTTGTATGGTTTATATTATTCATGGAGAAGGTGTTTTTGCAATGCTTGTGCTAAAACCCAGCCAAATATTGGTGGAACGGCATTGCCAATCACTTTGTAAGCATTTGCAATGGTGGTATATGGAAATTCAAAATCATCAGGAAATGACTGAATCCTTGCAATTTCTCTAATTGTAAAGCGTCTATTTTCAAATGGGTGTGTGATTCCACAGTTTTCGGGTTGTGCCGACGCCGTAATTGTTCCATTAATTTCGCCTAATGCAAAACGTCGGTAAAAATTGGGGGCATGGTATTTTTTGGGGTCGTTCCAAATTTTCAAAAACCTTTCCGACATTTCAGTAGGACTCATATTTTTCCAAGACCTTCCCTTTTTTATCGTTTCTGAAATCTCATTTAGAGGAACTTTATTTTTGAATTTTTTTAAGGCTTCTTTACCGTCAAGACACGGTGCTATTTTATCAACCATGTATTGTCCGCCTGGGGAATATGCCCAAAAATCGTCCTTTTGAGGTGTATTTTTAGGAATATCACATAAAACAGAACCTAAATAAAGTTCATACGGATTGTATTTTTCATTGGGCAAGTTATTTTCATAAACAACTTCGTCCAATAAATTGAAATCGAAATACTCCAAATCTTTCCTAATTCCAACAATTATTAAACGCTGTCTGTTACTTGGAACGCCAAAATCGCTGGTTTTACATAATTTATAGTTTACTTTAAAACCTAATTTTTCTGTCCGTTTAACAATCTCATCAGGTATTGAAGTGCCGTCAGCCATTTTTGAAGACATAATACCTTTTACATTTTCAAAAACAAAACCAACAGGTTTGTTTTTTCTGCTCAAACCTTCAATGAGTAATTTTTCACACTCTTCAAATAAATTGCCTCTATCATCATCAATTCCTTTTCTTAAACCTGCATTTGAAAATGGTTGGCAAGGAAAACCAGCAATTAAAAAATCAAAATCTGGAATGGATTTAAAGTCCACATTCTTAATATCATTTTTATTAAGTTTATGTTTGCCGAAAAATTTTTGATTTGAATTATAAACAAATTCTGCTGCTGTATCTATATCATTTGCAAACTCTACATTGAATTTATTTTTTTTGAAATGTAAATTTCTAAAATCGAAATCGCCATTAAAACCTAAATCAAGGCCACCGCAACCACTAAAAAGAGAAACAACTTTCAAAACCTTTTCCTGCTTTGATGTTGTTTTCTTGGCTCTAAAATTCATTTCAAACTGATGTTCTTCTACTATGTTCAAGTTTTCCGATACTTCAGTATCTTGTATTTTATCATTCATTTTACAGTCGCTCATTTACTAATTAAAATTATTTTGAATGGTAAATCTACGAAAAATTGAGTTGAGGTTAGTTGTTATCAAGAAGGTTTTTTTGATGATAAAAGTTTGTATTGTCTGTTCGATGAATGACTTAGTGCCGTTGTTTATGGAATAGCCCAAACGCCACCATTTACCCAACTCAACAAACACGTAGCGGTGTGTTGCAAAGAACAAAACATTAATTTTAGAAAAATTCTTATTTAGGCAATTTTCAAAAAAAAACGTTTTCGTTCATTCAGATTTTTGCAAATTCAAATGAACGAAAACGTGAACCATTTTTGACAAAAAATGTATTAATTGATTCTGGTTCGCTAATAACTTTTAGTTTTCTTTTCTCTTTTCTCCTCTTTTTTTTCTTTGGCTGTTTTAAGAGGCTCTTTTTTTACAGCTTTTTTGGCATCTTGGCTTTTTCCCATCTTAATAATTGATTAAAAACGTGGTTGATTTGAATAGAAAAAGTAAATGTAAAAATATTTTTGCTAACAAACAGCTAATTACCCCTCGACTGCAATTACTTTCTCAATGATTTGGGTGCTTCATTACCCGCCTCAAATTTATTGAAACTTAAAAAAGTATAACGTTTTGCACGATTTTTTGAGGTTTTTAATGGAATTGTAAAATTTCATACCTAATTTTGCACCCGAATTTAAGAGCGTAATCAATCGTTTTAGTTTGTTGTATCTACTAACGATTTTCGCTTTTTTTCATCATTCAAAACTCAAAATTCAATAATTTATATGGTATCAGTTAGACCAGACGAAGTATCAGCCATTCTTAGAGAGCAACTCTCGGGAGCAAAATCTGCGGCTGAACTCGAAGAAGTAGGCACGGTGCTTCAAGTCGGCGATGGCGTGGCACGTATTTATGGCCTTTCAAAAGTACAAGCAGGCGAACTTTTAGTGTTCGACAATGGCCTTAAAGCCCTAGCCCTTAACCTCGAAGAAGACAACGTAGGTGCGGTGTTATTAGGCTCGTCAGAAGGCGTAAAAGAAGGCGATACTGTGAAACGTACGAGCGAAATCGCTGGTGTGAAAGTAGGCGAAGGCATCGTAGGCCGTGTGGTAAACACCCTTGGCGAACCTATCGACGGCAATGGCCCTATCGTTGGCGAAACCTTTGAAATGCCCCTAGAGCGTAAAGCCCCAGGTGTTATTTATCGTCAGCCCGTTACCGAACCTCTACAAACAGGTATTAAGGCCATTGATGCCATGATTCCGATTGGCCGTGGCCAGCGTGAGTTGGTAATTGGCGACCGTCAGACGGGTAAAACCGCTGTATGTATTGATACCATCATCAACCAAAAAGAGTTTTTTGATGCAGGTCAGCCTGTGTTCTGTATCTATGTAGCCATTGGCCAAAAAGGTTCTACCATCAAACAAGTAGAGCAAACTTTGCGTAAAGCAGGTGCCATGGACTATACTATTATTGTTGCAGCAACGGCTTCCGACCCTTCTCCAATGCAATTTTTTGCCCCATTTACGGGTGCTGCCATTGGCGAATACTTCCGTGATACTGGTCGCCCTGCCTTGGTAGTTTATGACGATTTGTCTAAACAAGCCGTGGCTTATCGTGAAGTATCGTTATTGTTACGTCGCCCACCAGGACGTGAAGCCTATCCAGGCGATGTGTTTTATCTACACAGCCGTTTGCTAGAGCGTGCCGCCAAAATCAATGCCTCGGACGAAATTGCTCAAAGCATGAACGACCTTCCGCCATCGTTAGCAGGAAAAGTAAAAGGTGGTGGTTCATTAACCGCCCTTCCAATTATCGAAACCCAAGCAGGAGACGTTTCGGCCTATATTCCAACCAACGTAATTTCTATTACTGATGGTCAGATATTCCTAGAGTCTAACCTCTTCAATGCGGGTATTCGTCCAGCCATTAACGTTGGTATTTCGGTATCACGTGTGGGAGGAAATGCTCAAATCAAATCAATGAAAAAAGTAGCAGGTACGCTAAAATTAGACCAAGCCCAGTTCCGTGAATTGGAGGCTTTCTCTAAATTTGGGTCTGACCTAGATGCAGCCACTAAACTAACGATTGACCGTGGTCGCCGTAACTTAGAAATGCTAAAACAACCACAGTTTGCTCCTCAACGTGTTGAAGATCAGGTGGCTATGATTTATGCTTCTACGAACGGTTTGCTAGACAAAGTGGCCGTAAATAATGTACGTGATTTTGAGCAAGATTTTATCATGATTTTGAAAGCTCAACACCAAGGCGTTCTCGATAACCTGAAAGCAGGAAAATTAGAGAAAGCTGATACCGAAACCTTAAAGCAAGTAGCTTTAGAACTTTCGGCCAAGCACGCTTAATGATTAGAATTGAGAAGATGAGAAGTGAGAACACGAGAACCGAGAATTTACATTCTAGCTTCTAGCTTTCTACCTTCTCAACTTCAAATATTCTACTATAAAATATTTGTTTCATTCTATCATCTGATAAAATGCCTTCATTAAAAGAAGTCCGTAACCGAATTGTTTCGGTAAATTCTACCCAGCAAATCACCAAGGCTATGAAAATGGTTTCGGCGGCCAAACTGCGTAGAGCCCAAGATCGCATTACTCAAATGCGACCTTATGCACAAAAACTGTCTCAAATGCTTAGTACGGTTTCGGCTGGTGCAGAAGTTGCCCAAAGCAATCCTTTTACTCAAGTTCGAGCAATCGAAAACGTGCTAGTTATCGTAATAACCTCTGACAGAGGTCTTTGTGGTGCTTTTAATGCCAATGTTGCCAAAGCGGCAGTGGCCTTAATCAACGAAAAGTATGGCTCGCAACGTGCTGCTGGCAAAGTAAGTATTATGCCAATTGGTAAAAAAGGAGCGGAGTTTTTTCAGCGTAGGGGATACCCAATCCTAGAAAAACATATCGAAACCTTCTCTCGTTTGAGTTTCGATGCCGTAAAACTAGCTGCCGACGAAGCCATGACTGGTTTTGTAGATGGAAAGTTCGATGCTGTTGAAGTGCTGTATAACGAATCGAAAAATGTGGCAACACAAATTTTGAAGGTTGAACAGTTTTTACCAATTGTAGAGAAAAAAGATACAA
>JAYWHL010000436.1:0-2658 GCA_043777715.1 Cytophagaceae bacterium
GTTAAACTCTCTTTTGTTGGTACTTAGTTTATCGCTCACAAAATCAACATAGTCGCCGCCTGTTTGCACAAAACCATCGGGCATTAATACCCTGACCGAAAAACCTAGCTGTTCTTCAAAAATAGTGAAGAGATTGGGGGCAATATCAAGAAGCTCAACTTTGATGTTTAGCTCAACTTCTTCGCTCAAAGCCACACTATCTTTGCTGGCCTGTAAACTTATTTTTACGGGATCTAAAGTCGTAGTGTTTTTAACATTAAGGTTATTGGAGGTTATCTTTGACTTTGATAAATTGGACTTTGGGGCTGGCTTTTTTGTTTTTTCCTTGCTGTTTTTATCAAGATTTGGGCTTGCCATCATCGGAGTTTCTAACACCGAAACCAATTCATTGCTTTTGTTGTAAGTAACAAAACGAAGCCATGTTGAAATACTAACAAACAGTAAGCACGCTCCAAGCATACCTATTTTAATGGGCATTTTTAACATTTTCTGTAAATTTTTTAGAATATTAGGATAGATAAACAAATGCCTTAAATAGCTAGCTATCAGCTAAAAAGCATATAATAATTACCAACAAGATACAAGAGAAACTAAGAAAATTTACTAAAAAACTGGGCGAAGCGGAATTGGTTTTTCATGCGTTTAATTTTTATGATGATTATTTTAGGAATCCAAAACTGAATATATATATATATCTATGTTTCCAAATGTTTTTTAAAATATTTTCGTTTTTTTGTTAAAATAAAATTTATTTCATCAAAAAGTAATCGTTTATCACTCAAAACCTCCTAATAATCAACGGTATATGTCTATACATCTAATTTTTTTCCGCTTTTTTTCAGCCCCAAAATTCGTCAAAATATCCTTTTTTTTAGGTTTATTGTTATTGGGTTTTCAGACCAAGGCAACTCATATTTTTGGGGGACATCTTAAAATGACCCAACTAGATGCAGAAGCAGGGAGATTTAAAGTTAGTGTATTGATTTATGTTGATGTTGGGTTTTTAACTCCTTTTTTAACCCAAGACCTACTTAATGGCGTTGCTGATATTCCTATTTTTGCCAAAAAGGATAATCGCCAAATCATCAGATTTAAAGTTCCTTATAGCGGTTTTAAGTCTGTAATCTATGACAATCCCTCTTGTGCCGAAATACTTAAATTACAGACCCAAGAATATTTATATGAAACTGAAATTAGCCTTAATCTCAACGATTTTACAGACCCCGACGGTTATTATATGTCCTTCGATCTTTGTTGTAGAAATCAAATTCTTAGTAATATTGCTAATCCTATTCAAACGGGCTATATTTTTTATACTGAATTTCCAGCTTTATTAGAAGGTACAGAACCTGTTATTTTTTCTACGCCTACCTTTCCTATTTTAAACGGAGATTATATTTGTGCTAACAAGCTATTTACGTATGATTTTTCGGCCATTGACCCAGACGGCGATGAGTTGAGGTATAGTCTGGTTTGGCCTTTCAATGATTTTAATATTAATTCCGTTACGCCACCCACAAGGGCTGGGCCCTATCCTCTCATTACATGGGCGGGTGGAGCCTCTTTGGCTAATATTATTCCAGGGCCAATTCCCCTTAGCATTAACCCCAAAACAGGTATTTTAAGTGTTAAAGCCAAATCACTAGGTATTTATGCTTTCTCGGTACAGGTCGAAAAGTTTAGGAATGGCGTAAAAATTGGCTCAGTTCGGCATGATTTTCAGTTGCCCGTAGTTGATTGTGCTGTCAATACCCCTCCTGTACCCATTATCACAGTCAATAATACGCCTGTAAAAGAAGTAGAAATTTGTGCAGGCGAAAAAATTACCCTAGAAACCGCCAATAATGCCCAATGGGCTTTTCAGTGGCAAAAAGATGGCGATAATATTGCCAAAGCTAACGCCAGCCAATTGCTGATAAACGAGGTAGGTAAATACAGTGTAGTCAAAAGTTTAACCAAACAGTGTGTAAATGATACCACTTCGGGTATTGTATTGGTTAAATACAAAAAAAATGTTGAAGCCACCATCACAGGCCCAAGTAAACCCATTTGTTTGGGCGATTCTATGTTATTAGCCTCAAATTCGAGTGTTAATAATGCCTTTGAATGGTTTTATAAAGGGCTTTCTATTTCAAAGCAAGACCAAATATATGTCAAAAAAGAAGGGGTTTATACCTTAAAAGAAAAAGGATTTTGTAACAGTCCTTTAGATAGCCTTGACGTAACATTTTTGCCGTTACCCGTTTTGCCCAATCCAAGCGCCCCTGTTTCAATTTGTTTGAGAGATACAACGGTCTTGACTTTTCAATCAAAACCCAATTGGACATTTGATTGGTTTAGGTCTCAAAAAAATCTAAACCAACCAAATGTTCTTTCTCTGGCCGTGAGAGACACAGGCAATTATTACGTTCAAGTTAGCGATGCTTTGGGCTGTAAAAACCTTTCAAAAGCCTATCGGGTAAACCTCAAAGACGATTGCCAAGAAGCTCTTACAAGATTATTCATTCCCGACATCTTTAGCCCCAATGCTGATGGCATTAACGACACTTGGCAAATTCGTAACCTAGACCTCAACTCCGAAAGTATCGTTACCATTTTTAACCGTTGGGGCGAAGTGGTTTACTATTCCGATAATTACAGTGCCAGCCCTTGGGACGG
>JAYWHL010000437.1:0-7375 GCA_043777715.1 Cytophagaceae bacterium
ACACCATAATAAGCGTTGTAATCAACCGTTGATTTACCGCCTTTACCACGCTTTGTTGTAATCATGATTACACCATTGGCAGCTCTAGCACCATAAATAGCAGCCGAAGAAGCATCACGCAAAACATCAACAGTTTCGATGTCGTTGGCATTGATGTTTTGAATAGGTACACCAGGCACGCCATCTACTACATACAAGGGGTCCGAACCAGCAGCTAGTGAACCCACACCACGCAAACGTACTGAAGGAGAAGCGTTAGGGTCAGAACCTGTTTGGTTGATGGTAAGACCAGCAACTTTACCTTGGATACCTTGTAATGGGTTAGAGATAACACCAGCGTTAAAGTCTTTGCTACTTACGCTAGAAACAGTACCCGAAATTTCTTTTCTTTTCTGTGTACCATAACCAACAACTACTACTTCTTCAAGGGCTTTGGTATCAGAAGCTAATTTTACATCAACTACTGTTCTTGAACCAACGGCCACTTCGTTGTTTACATAACCAACGTAACTAAATACTAAAGTTGCACCATTGCCAACGCTAATCTTGTAAGATCCGTCAACAGATGTAGCAACACCTTTACCTGTTCCCTTCACGGAAACACTAACACCAGGAAGCCCAGAGCCGTCTGCGGCGTCTGTAACCTTACCTGTTACTTGTCGGTCTTGGGCATAAACGCCAAAACCCATCAAAAGAGCAGCAGCCACCAACATAAGTTTGGAAACTGCATTGTGAACCAATCTGTAAGAGTGTTTCATCATAGGTTAAAATTAGAAATGGTTAAAATAATTGATTAAAAAAGTTTTTAAGACCGATACGTTACTAAATTATAACAAAAGTGAAATCTTTGAGATTTGCACTATTCTAACAAATGTTTAACAATTTGATAAAATAGCCTACAAAAAGTATCACAAAAACAATAATTTATTAAAATATAACCTCATATATCCTACAAATTACTATATAATCTTTGTGTAATGCAATAGTTTGATGCTAAAATTCTTTATTTTTTTGCAAATAAAATGCAAAAGATTCTTTGCGAAATTTTGCATTAACGCAAAGAATCTTTCACTTTTTTACATTTGATGCCGATTTTTAACTTTTGCTATTCAAATATTTACAAACTTATGCAATGTTTTTGTTTTATTACAAGTTTTTTTTGCATTTATTTGCACAAAATTCCTATGAACTATTTGAAATGTTAAAAGACGAACGCCAGCAATCAATCCTAGAGCAACTCGAAACCAACAAAAAAGTAAGTTTGGTAACACTGAGCCAACAAATGAGTGTATCTTATGATAGCATAAGAAGAGATATTATTGAATTAGAAGAAATGGGCTTGCTCAAAAAGGTACATGGGGGAGCTATTGCCAACTCGTACCTTACCATGAAAGCCCGCCAAGAGATGGGTATTCAAAACCCAGAGATTTTGTCGGTAACCAAGAAGGCACTTAAAATTATTGAAAGCGGTCAGATTATTTTGATGGACGGCGGTAGTACCAACCTATACATTGCAGAGCAGCTACCCAAAAACTTAGACATTACGATTGTTACCAACAATCCGCCCTTGGCACTATCACTCAATGAGCATAATAATATAGAAGTTATTTTATTGGGAGGTAAACTCCATAAACGCTACCAAATTACGTCAGGGCTTGAACTTTCAGAGCAATTAAAATACCTAAAAGCTGATTATTACTTTATGGGTATTGTTGGGGCTCACCTCCAAGAAGGACTTACGTTAAGGGACTACCAAGAAGCAAACCAAAAACGACGAATGATAGCTTCGGCCAGAAAAGTAGTGGCTTGTGTAACGTCAGAGAAGATAAATTATGCCGCTCCACATCAAATTTGTGGTATCGAAACTCTCAATTTAATGATAACCAGCCAAGAAATTCCTACAAAAACACTCGAAGAGTGGACTGGTAAGGTAGAGTTACTTTGATATTTGAGCTTAGACACACTTAAAAACAACCAAAAGGCCGATGAATTGATTATATAAAATCATTTCATCGGCCTTTTGGTTTAGCTACCTCTAAGAGTGAACAAGCAATTGGGCAAAATTAAGCTATATTTTGAAAAATGTAATAAATTGATAATCAGACAAATAGCTCCTGTCTTCTGTCTCCTCAACACTTTGGTAACGACATTAATATTCTGTTGATGATGATACGTGGCACGCCTTGTTATCATAATAGTATAGGCGTGCCACGCATACCCATATCATTTATTAATGTCGTTATCTAACTGCCTCCCTACTTAGCTTAAATTCAATCAATCGTCCGCTTACTGCTCTTTCAAAACAGCAGCATCTACTTTGAGAGGCTTAGCACAAGACTTGGGGTTTTCGAGGTCGGAACAAAAGATATAAATGGTATTGTCTCCTTTTATATCCTCACGGTCTTTTATGGTACTTCTTAGGGCTATGATTACCTTGCCATTTCCTTCCGAAATATACAGGGGCTGTTCTCTCAGAATATCTTTTAGGAACGTGGCCAAGCTACAATTCTCACGAGTGGGAATAATCAGTTTTTCTAAGTCTATATGATTATAAACATAAGAAAGCCTAAAACCTTTGTCTTTGAGGTCGTTGAGATAATATCTTACGGAATGAGCCTCTCGGGGATAGCTGACTTCTTGAGAAAGAATACTTGTAGAAGTTTGGGCTTGGGCAAAGCCAATAGAAAGAGAAAAGATGCTAACAAGCAACGATTTTTTATACCTAAAAAGCTGCTTTTGGGGTATAAAAATAGAGAGTATAGTTTTCAATATTATGTTGTGGGCGAACAATGAATGTGTCGTAGTTGATGCAAAAGTATTAAAAAATATCTTTTTACGATAAAGTGTTATCAAAATAGATATACAACAAGATACCATTAATAACAAAAATCTCTCAACTTTTGGTTGAGAGACTTAAACTGCAAAACGTATTTGATAGTGTTAGTTATGGCGATTGCAATGCACAGAAGTAATCATGATTCCATTTGGAACTCGTTGATATTCAATGTGTAATAATTTTTGAAGATCTTTTAATACATTCTCTAGCGACTCGTTTTGATAGCTTTCGTCGAGCGTACAATTGGCCGCTTCGGCGGCGTCCTCTAGTTTAAGAATAATATCTGTTTGATAATAATGGCTTAACTCTTTTACGACCACGCTTAGGCTCGTTTCTTCAAAAACCAACAGCCCAGAACGCCACGCCATGTCGTTTTTGGATATGCTATTTTCTTGTAATTTACCTTTTTCAAAAACCGCTTTCTTACCCGCCTGTACCAACAGTCCTTGGGTAGCATCTTTTGGTTTAAAACTTACTTTTCCTGTTTTTACAACTACCTCGGCAAGTTGGTTGGTAGCACGCAGGTTAAACGATGTACCCAGTACTTTTACTTGCGTGTTGGCGGCATCAATAACAAACGGCCTACTTGTGTCGTGGGCTACGTCAAAAAAGGCTTCGCCCTTTAGGGTAATATTACGTTGATTTTTTGCAAAATGTATGGGATAGGTCAATTCCGCCCCTCTATTCATTCTTATCACAGTACCGTCTTCTAAAGTAATTGTCTGAGCCTTTTGAGCCAAAACAGTGGTAAATTCAGATGCTGGACTGGGCTTAACGAGATTATAAACACCTAAACTAAGTATGCCAATCAAAATACTAGCAACAGCAGCCCAACGCCAAACAGGTAGTACTTTTGTTTGTACTTGCGTTTTGGCTCTTACCTTAGTCCACGCTTTTTCTACATCAAAATCAGGAGTTTTAGCATCGAATTGAGAGGTTTTTTGCCAAATTTGTTCAAGTACTTGGTATTCTTTTTGGTGCGTATTGCTTGCCGCCAGCCAATCAAGAATTAATTTTTCTTCTTGGGCTGTGGTTTCTTTAGCAAAATGTTTTGTTAATAAATCAACATTCATGAATTCTAGGATTATAACAGAAGCCTTCACAACTTCTACTTGTATTATATTAACTCGTTTTGAGGGTAAAACCCCTATGTTTATTGGACGATATTTTCAAAAATTTTGACTAAATAGCCCTGATACTCCACCAAGGCCATTAGGCATAGTCCTAGGACTTCGGGGAGTAAGGTGTTTCGGAGTATTTTCATGGCTTTGCCAATTTGGTTTTCTACTGTTTTTACAGATACATTGAGTTCGTCTGCAATTTGTTTATAAGATAACCCTCCAAGCCTGTGCATTTTAAAAGTAGCGGCACATTTTGGAGGAAGTTGCTCGATGGCATCAAATATTTTTCCATAAAGTAACTCTGTATTATTTTGCTGTTCGGAGGTATCAATATCAACAATTTCTGGGGCGTTTTCGTCATCAACAGAAATAGTCATGATTTTTTTCCTAAGGCTACTTATGCAATTATTTTTGGTAGCTGTGTGCAAATAAGATACAACAGACTTATCTAGGAAAATTTCGGGTTTGTCTTGCCAAAGTTTAATGAACAAATCCTGTACTAAATCCTCGCAGGCTTCTTCATCTTTCAAAAATCCAAAGGCATACCTACATAAATTTGAATAATTTTTTTTAAAAATTTCTTCAAAAAATTGATGCTGTGTACCCAAATTTTGTTGCATAATTACGTAAAGATAAAGATTATGGATATTAGTGTGTGTGAAATTTCGTATTTTAAATGCAGATATTCATATTCGGAATTGATGAATAACAGACTGGTAATCAATGATATAAATATTTTTTATAAAAAAACATAATCAAAAAGCATTGATTATGAGGCAGTTAAAAAATAAATATAGTAAAAAAAAACGAAATACGTAGGGGTTTTTTATTTGTCTTGCGTTATAAAGTCAGAGTATTGCTCCGCAAGATATCTAAGGGTGGGCTTTAAGAAAACCGATAGCTTGCTAACCTCCCAAGGCCTAGGCCTTGGGAGGTTATTTTTTTGTATCAAACTTTAACCTTGTCTAGGCCTTGGGAGGTTATTTTTTGCTACTTCTTCAGCGATACTATCCACTCGGCAATCTTGCGGGTATCGGTTTTAGGTATGTGGCTCATGGGGGCCATTGGGGTATAATCTGGCCAGTTGTCGGGTTCGGGATTGGCAATCAAGGCCATGATTTTTTCAACAGAATACTTACGTTTTGCTATTTCGGTATAGGCAGGTCCCACGGCACGTTCGTTCTTTTTGTGGCAGGCTAAGCAGGTGTTTTTTTGGAGTAGTTTCATCACGTCCGTTTCAGACAAAACACTGGCAACTGCTGGTTTTTTTGCACCTTTATCAGCCTTTGTATCTGCCGAGGCCAGTACAGAACGGTCTTTGGGGGCGGCTTCTTTGGTTTGAGCATCAGGGCTAACTAATCCTGCACTGCGGTCTATTATCTTCTCTTTTTTCGATGCTTTTGGTACAACCAAGGCAACATTTAGTTTTTCGCCTTCGGGTATATTATTCAAAGTATAAAATGCCTCTGGGTGTAATAAATCATCGCCCTCTGTCGATTTTATTCCTGCAACTTTGAGGTCATGGATATAAAATTTTCGTAGGCCATCTACTACAATCCTAGCCTTTAGGCCATCGGTCGATAACTTTATTGCCCTTACATCTAATTGTTTATCGTCGGTAACAGGACTACCATACACGGGGTGATATTTATAGATAAAACTCGTTACAAAATAATTTTCGAGGTCGTTGGCGGTTTTGGTGTCGGCTGGTTTGGTAAATTCTAGTTCAAAACCATCGGGCATGGCACGAACGGCTTTGATTTCAAAAGGCATTTTTCCTGTCCAAACTAACCTTTGTAACCCAAAGGCTTCTTTGCCAGCACTACTCCAGCCACGGTTGGTTTGGCCTACAAACATGGAGTTATCGTTGCCCCAAGACATTCGCAAAACGCCCGACTGAAAGCCCGACCTAAAATCAAAGGCTGCTCCTTGGTATTGTCCGTTTACTTTTTCAAGAAAAACCCTTGCTATTTTGCTCATGCCTTGGTCGCCCACAAACATTTGGCCTTCAAAAGGGCCGAAGCCGCCTTTGGTTTCATCGCCCAAAATCTCGGAGGTCGAAATCCCCAAAATACCATGCGGCAACCAAACGGCAGGGACTTTTAGGCCAGGTACATCTTTTTGGAGCGAGGCATAGGTTACCCAGTTTTTTTGATTGGGGTCGTTCTCGGGTTTGATGGTTGGTATATCTCGTGGGTCTATTTTTGCAAAAATTTGTTCCATTCTTGCCTTCACTGGCGACTCTGGCCTGTCTGCCCATTTTAGGCTTTGAGGATGCCCAAAAAAATCGCCTTTTTCTACGTGCGTTACAAACCCAGAACCCATCCAATCGCCTTGGTTATCGCCATAAAAAAACTCGCCATTTACTAAGCCAATCCCACACGGCGACCGCATTCCTGCGGCATAAGGCTCCATTTTTCCATCTTCGGTAATCCGCATCGTCCAACCTCGCCATGGTGCTAAACTTTTGCCTGCCCACCAATCGGGCGAGCCAAAACCAACATTGGCCGTTACATAAAAACTACCATCTGGGCCAATTTTGGGGCCAAAAGAATATTCATGGTAATGGCCTGAAATTGGCCAAGCATAAACGCATTCGTAGGTTTCGGCATGGCCATCGTTGTTTTTGTCAATGAGCTTCGTAAGTTCGCCCCGTTGGGCAGCATAAAGCGAGCCATTTTTATAGGCAAGGCCCAAAATTTCGTGAAGACCAGAGGCGTATTTCTTAAAAAATGGTTTTGCACTATACGGATTTTCTATCAACCAAACCTCTCCCCTGCGAGTAGCCACGGCCACATCACCGCTTGGAAGAGTTACAATACCACCGCCTTCGAGTACGATTCCTTCGGGAATAGGGACGGTTAGTATTTTATAAAAATCGTTTTCGCTTGGGCCTTCTTGTGCCATTGCCCTGCTTGTTATAAGTAGCACGGCTATCAAAAATGTATAAATCTTGTTGGGTTTCATTTTGAATTTAAGGTTAATGTTAGGTGGATTATGCTGTTTCTTAAAAAAACATTTTGCCTGAATACTGGACAATTTCGTAATTTACCTCATCTCAAACCCTTCTCCAATAGAGAAGGGCTTTTAGAGGCATTGAAAACCAAAATTGTCCAGTACTAAGACATTTTATACTATTAATATCGTAATTATTTGAATTTCAAGTCAATAGCTACTTACCACATAATGGCATATTTTACTTTTCCTGTGGCTGGCACCGAAAGTTGGGCTTTGCCGTTGGTTTGGTTACTAACAACCGCACGGCCTTCTAGTACTTTGATATAATATTCTTTGTTGTTGATAGCAAACACGCCATCGGGTAGGGCTTCTATGTTTTTGGCCGATGCCAACAGATAAGCCAAATCCTTGTTGGTTGGTGTAGTCCCCGAGGTTCTGATTTCTCTTATTAAATATTTGC
>JAYWHL010000438.1:0-7368 GCA_043777715.1 Cytophagaceae bacterium
GTTTGGAAAAAATTACACAATGCCAAAGATGCCGCCGCAAAGCGATTTTTGGCGGGCGTTGAGGGTAGAAATTTTATGATAACCAACCTCATTGCCGAAATTGCTAATTCATATTACGAATTAATGGTATTGGACAATCAGTTAGAAACAGTTCAGCAAAATATTGCGATTCAGAGAGATGCCCTCGAAATAGTGAAGGTACAAAAAGATGCCGCAAGGGTTAATTCATTGGCAGTCAATCGTTTTATGGCACAATTACTAAATACCGAAAATCTAAAATTTGAGATTCAGCAACAAATTACCCTGACCGAAAACCACATCAATTTCTTAGCAGCAAGGTATCCGCAACCCATCAAACGCAATGCCGCTAATATGAATGCGATTCAGTTTCTGAAAATTTCGGACGGAATCCCTTCACAACTGTTGAGTAATCGCCCTGATATTCGTCAGGCAGAACAAGAATTAGAAGCCGCAAAATTAGATATTGCCGTAGCCAGAGCTAATTTTTATCCTAATATTACGCTACGGGCAGGGCTTGGTTTACAGTCGTTTAATCCCATTTATTTAATCAGTCCCAAGTCTATTGCCTTTAACTTTTTAGGAGAATTAACTGCACCCTTAATCAATAAAAATGCGATTAAGGCCATTTATTACAACGCCAACGAAAGGCAAATTCAGGCGGTGTATCGATACGAACAAGTGGTTTTGAATGCCTATTTGGAAGTAGTAAACCAATTATCGGGCAATAAAAATTATAACGAAAGCTATAAAACCAAGTTAAATCAAGTAGATATTTTGAGTAATTCTATCGGAATATCCAACGACCTTTTCAAAACCGCCCGTGCCGATTACAACGAAGTTTTGCTAACGCAAAGAGAAGCCCTTGAAGCAAAGATGGATTTGATGGAAATCAAGAAAAAACAACTCAACGCCCAAGTAAATATTTATAGAGCCTTGGGAGGCGGTTGGAGATAAAGCATACAACTGAAAATCTATTGGGTATATCTGGGTACTGGGACAATTTTAGAAAATGTAACGCAACACAGAGATTTGTCTAAGAATATTACTTTCGCAAAGGTGGTTGCTGAGCCACCAATAACGGAAAAGAACTGCAATTCGGGAGAATTGCTTTACATTTTATAAAATTGTCCCGTACTCAACCTCGTTTTAATAATTTTTGGTTAATCACATCAAAATCAGCACTTTAAAACTTGTAAATGATTTAAAAGCAAGAAAGACCCAACTATTTTTATGGTTAGCCCACTTAAATAGCCTTACTTTGTAATTATTTATGCGAATTAGGGGTTAAAATTACATTTTTAGCCTCAGAGAGGCGTAATTTTGGTAAAAAATGATGCCTATAATGTTCCAAAGCCCCAACGGGGCGACATTTTGGATTAAGTGCCGCCCCGATGGGGCTTTGGAGGTACAATCTTTGGCATTTTTCTACCAAAATAACAGCCCTACGGGCTTTTCAACCCCCAATTAGCATTATTTATACATCTGAAAAATAATTGCCACCATGACCGAAGAAGCACTAAAAGAGGAGATTGTTAAAGCCATTAAGATGGTATATGACCCCGAAATTCCAGTTGATGTTTACGAACTTGGATTGATTTACGACATCAAGATTTTTCCAGTAAACAATGTCTATGTTTTAATGACCCTAACCTCCCCTGCTTGCCCGTCGGCAGGAGAAATCCCAGGCGAAGTAGAACAAAAAATCAAGGAGGTAGAAGGCATCAACGATGTAACCGTGGAATTAACCTTTGACCCACCCTACAGCCAAGATATGATGAGCGAAGTGGCCAAACTAGAACTAGGTTTTATGTAGATTTTATTGACTCAATCAAAAAAATATTTCTACCTTTGATAGTGATTATTAAAGTCAAATCCCAAAAGGCAAATCACAATTGCTTTCGAGCATTCAAACCAAATTTTATACACTAAAAATCAAACAGATATGTATCCAGAAGAATTAGTAGCCCCAATGCGTAACGATATGATAGAGGGTGGTTTTCAAGAATTAAAATCGGCGGCAGAGGTCCAAGCCTTAATGGACGGCCCCGCCCAAGAAGGCACAACGCTGATGTTTATCAACTCGGTGTGTGGGTGTTCGGCACGCACGGCTCGCCCAGGCGTAAACGAGGCCGTGGCCAATAGCTCCCTAAAACCCGACCATCTGGTTACGGTTTTTGCAGGTGTGGATATGGCCGCTACTCAAAAAGCCCGTGAATATACCCTCCCCTACCCACCGTCGTCGCCAGCGATTGCCCTCTTCAAAGATGGCGAATTGGTACACTTTGTGGAGCGTCATCACATCGAAGGCCGAACGGCTGATATGATTTCAGGACATTTAGAGATGGTTTTTGAAGAATTTTGTAGCCCTGTTGCTCAATAAAAATCGGCCTTTTGGCATTCGCTCATTGGCCAATCTTAGCAAATAAAAACACAAAAAGTCTATGATTTACTCATAGACTTTTTTTTAATCCTGAAATCCCTCAACTTCTCGCTTTCAAAAAATGTGGCCAACACACATCAAAAATTTCAAAGCCTATCTTTTGCTCGAAAAAGCCCTCTCTGGCCATTCGATAGAAGCCTACGAGCGTGATATTCAGAAGTTTGTAGAATATTTGGAGCTAACTAAAAAACAATATGAGGCCGTAGAAATAACGGATTCTCAACTATTAGATTTTTTTTACTATATCGGAAATTTGGGCGTAGCGGCCAGTTCGCAGGCAAGGATTTTATCAGGCATCAAGGCATTTTTTAAATACCTTTTTTTAGAAGATTTGATTCAAACAGACCCTTCGATGTTAATAGAATCTCCGAAGTTAGGCCGTCATTTACCCGAAACTTTGTCGTTTCCCGAAATTGAAAATCTATTATCAACCATTGATTTATCAACACCCGAAGGCGCCAGAAACAGAGCCATCATAGAGGTTTTGTATGGTTGTGGCTTGCGGGTAAGCGAATTATTGGATTTAACCATCAACGAGTGCTATTTTGATATTGGTTTTGTAAGAGTAAAAGGCAAAGGCAACAAAACAAGGCTTGTACCCATTGGGCAAGATGCCATAAAATTTACCCAAATATACATTGAGCAAATTCGTAATTCCCTGAAAATCAACCCTAAAAATCAAGATTTTGTATTCTTAAATCGTAGGGGTTCAAAACTAAGCCGAGTTATGATATTTATGATTATCAAAGATTTGGCCCTGAAAGCGGGTATTCAAAAAAGCATCAGTCCACATACTTTTAGGCATAGTTTTGCCACACATCTCATTGAAGGCGGGGCCGATTTACGAGCCATACAAGAAATGTTGGGGCATGAGTCCATCACAAGTACCGAAATTTATACGCACATCGACCGAGATTATTTATCACAAATTATGCGAGATTTTCATCCAAGGGCTGGCAAAAAAATGGCTACGTAATTTGGATAACAAAAGATAAACCTTTTCCGTGGTTGGTGGCTCACCAACTACCTTTGCGAAAGCAATATTCTTAGACAAATCTCATTTCCCGTGGTTGGTGGCTCACCAACCACCTATGCGAAAGCAATATGCTTAGACAAATCTCATTTCCCGTGGTTGGTGGCTCACCAACTACCTTTGCGAAAGCAATATGCTTAGACAAATCTCTGTGTTATTCTATATTTTGTAAAATTATCCAACACTTAGGTAAGGCTAATAATTAAAACACAATCTACTGATAATCAAATAGTTATTGTTTCATCAAATATCTTTCGTTTCAATCCAATTAATTTGAAAAGGCTTTTTATGATTTTAGTGCTATTTTTAAGGATTGAAAACAAATCGTATTCCAATTGTTTCTGGTTTTGAAAAAATTCTTCCTTAGATTTCTTGGTTTAATTATCTTGGTTTTTCTGACCATCTTTTCCATCATTTTGGGAAGTAAAAAGGACATTCAAAACAATTATTTTTCCGCCCTAGCCGACAAACACCGCTACGCACAAAGCATCAAAAAGCCAAAAATTATCTTTGGTGGAGGCTCAAATTTAGCCTTTGGGTTATCGGCTGACACTGTCCAAAATCAATTAAAAATGCCTGTTGTCAATTTGGGTCTTTATGCAGGTTTTGGCTTAGATTTTATGCTCAAAGAAATCCTTTTTGAAGTAAAAAAAGGAGATATTGTAGTGCTATCCACTGAATTTTACCTCGCAAAAAAAGGCGAAGATTTTACCCAACAAACCGCTATTTGGGCTTTTCCTCCTGCCGACGATTTTATGGTTTATGACCATACTGGCGATTATCTTTTACGGAAAGTTCAGTTTTTGGTGAGGTATGCCCGCAACCTAATTTTTTATCCAAACCATACCCAAAACCCTAGCATATCAGATACCCATTCGGATTATTTTAGGGCGGGTTTTTCGGAAAAAGGCGATTTGCTGGCACATCTCAACAATACAAAAATCAGACCCATCGGAGATTTTCAAAACATTGATTATCAAGACTATACACAAGAAATCAAAGAAATAAATTTGTTTATCAATCAAGTAAAAAGCAAAGGGGCAAGCGTATTTTGGTGTTTTCCATCTTTTTCTGATACTGCTTTTAAAATCAATAAAAAAGGTGTTCTAGCCTTTGAAAAACAAATTCTGAGTGGTTTGAATTGTCCAAAAATCAATCGTTTAGCTGATAGTATTTTCCCTGAAGATTGTTTTTATGATACCCACTATCATCTCACAAATCCATGCCGACTTCAACGAACCTTGGACATTGCCAAAGCCTTAAAAAAAGAAATAGCAATAAGCAATAAGCGTTAGGCATTATGTTTTGATTAACAACCCATCAACTCGAATCATAAAAATTAAGTACTTAGACAAAATCAGTTTGCACTATTAATATAGTAAATGTTTGTATATCAAGCCTATAGCCTACGGCTTATTGCTTACAGCTACTTAAAGCCAACCATCATGCTTTTTAACTCTATCGAATTTCTTGTATTTTTTCCTCTGGTAACAATACTCTTTTTTTTACTACCCCACCGCTTTCGTTGGGCATTGTTGCTCGTAGCCAGTTGCTATTTTTACATGGCTTTTGTGCCAAAATTTATCTTGATTTTGGGCTTTACCATCATCATCGATTATTTCGCAGGTATTTACATCGAACAGTCCCTTGGCCAACGCCGCAAACTGTTTTTGATACTTAGTCTCATTGCCAATATTGGCGTGTTGGTGGTGTTTAAGTATGCCATTTTTATAAACGGAAATCTAACTTCGTTGCTCAACGTTTTGGGCTTGCAAAATCCCGTTCCTTACCTAAAAGTATTGTTACCAATTGGGCTTTCGTTCCATACCTTTCAGGCCATGTCCTATACGATAGAGGTGTATCGGGGTAATCAAAAAGCCGAACGCCATTTTGGAATTTATGCACTGTATGTTATGTTTTATCCACAATTGGTGGCTGGGCCCATCGAACGCCCCCAGAATGTTTTACATCAATTTTACAAGAAACAAGTATTTGATTATCAAAACGTTACGAATGGATTAAAATTAATGGCTTGGGGGTTTTTCAAAAAAATAGTCATTGCAGATAGGCTTTCTGTAATGGTGGGGCAAGTTTATGACAACCCCTTTGAGTATTCGGGAATACCCTTGATGATGGCCACGGCATTATTTTCTATTCAAATTTTTTGTGATTTTTCGGGCTATTCCGACATCGCCTTGGGGGCAGCACAAGTGATGGGTTTTGACCTGATGAAAAACTTTGACCGCCCCTATTTTTCAAAAACCATTTCAGAGTTTTGGAGGCGATGGCACATCTCGTTATCCACTTGGTTCAGAGACTACCTTTATATTTCTTTGGGCGGCAACCGAGTAGGCAAATGGCGACGTGAATTTAATTTGATGCTCGTTTTTATGGTGTCGGGCGTGTGGCATGGTGCCAGTTGGAATTTTATACTTTGGGGAACAATTCATGGTTTTTATTTGGTTTTTGCCAATCTTACGGCCACATTTCGAAACAAAATCATCTCCTTTTTGCGTATAAATTACTGGCCATTTGCTTATAAACTACTACAAATTTTGTGCGTTTTTTGCTTAACTAGCTTTGCATGGATATTTTTTAGGGCATCGGGCTTTGGCAAAGCCTATTACATTACCACACATCTTTTTGATGGCGTAGGAGAACAAATCTTTCAACTAAAAAACATTACTTTTATTCAAAAAAATATCTTTTTAGGCCAGGGAACAACCAATTTTCTGATGGTTTGTTTTGGTTTATTGGTCATGGAAAGTGTGCATTTGTTACAACGTGGCCAAAGCCTAAGACCCCGTTTGGCGGCACAACCAGTGTTGGTACGCTGGGTTTTATACTATGGCGTGGTGATGTCTATCCTATTTTTAGGAAAATACGACGCCCCTTCGCAATTTATTTATTTTCAGTTTTAAATAATTTCGGTTCTTTATTTTCAATAATTAGCTTTTAGGTTTTAAGTTAAAATTGAAAACGATATTAATATTTTGTTGATGATAATGCGTGGCACGCCTTGTTATCATAATAGTATAGGCGTGCCACGCATACCCGTATCATTTATTAATGTCGTTATCTAAAATGTTGCCATTTCAAGCAAAATTTACTTGAAAATTTAACGCCAAAAGAGAAGGTATTTAAACTAAAAAACGATTCAAGGGTCAAAGAGCAAAAATTTGTTTTTTTAATTAAATTTTCTTTAATTTATGATGTAAACAGATAGCTGTCAATAGTTTAAGAACAAATCTGATTTGTGGTAATCGATTCATCGAAAGCAAATACACTAGTTGTAGCTTCATAAATTTACAAAATTGACTCATCGTTTCAATTCCAAATCTTACATTTTATACTTTATTTTTACTACTCATGGTTGCATGGAACAAAGAAAACGCCAAACACTTGCTTTCTAGGGCTTTGTTTGGTTATAGCCGAAGCAATTTAGACAAAGCCCTGTCGTATAGGTCGGTTGCAGAATTTGTGAGCAAAGAACTCTTGGCCGACAAAGCCCTGCCCACCGCCCCTGGCACATGGATAACCGAAATTCCGATTGCCAACGACCCCAACCAAGGTACTCGCTATCGAGACTTTACGTATTGGTGGTACGAATTAATGCGAAAAGAAGAACTGGGAATGCGTGAAAAAATGGTTTTGTTTTGGCACAATCATTATGTTTCGCAACGCTCAAAGGTTACGTATCCGCAACACATGTATATCCAAAACGATTTATTTCGTAAAAATGCCTTTGGTAATTTCAAAGATTTGACCAAGGCCGTGGCCATAGACCCCGCCATGTTGATATATTTGGACGGCCAGCAAAACAATGGCAAGAGTGTTCCAAACGAAAACTTTGCCCGTGAACTCATGGAATTGT
>JAYWHL010000439.1:0-2654 GCA_043777715.1 Cytophagaceae bacterium
AATAACCGTACACGAGTTTTGCGATTGGGGTCGGACATTATTTTTTTAATGAGCATCACATTTGTAACGGTCAATTTTTTTACACCCGATTTTATATTGGGGTCTCTCAATCTGCGTTTGGCCTCTATCACAAAGGGACTCTTGTTGTTGTGGTCCACCATCTCGGCTTTGGTAGCCCATTTCAGGTTAGAAACGTGGTCGTTGAGGCGGTCATAGTCTAGGTGTATCACATAAACTTGTTCGGGGGTAGGTTTTGGCAAAAAATATTCAGCTACCAGTTTGTACTGAAAGAGATGCCTGTTCAACAATTTCCCGTCTTTGTCTTTGGGTTTATACCTTATAATATGATACCCGCATATCAGGCTACCTTTTAATATTCTACCGTCTTCAAAACGTTCCAAAAAACTCAACAATCTGCCATAATTAGAAATGGCATATCGCATGGTAACCGAAACGTTAAGGGATATTTCTCGGAACTCCTCAAAAGGGAAAAAAGAAACTTTTGGATTTAGCATAAATAATAGTGGATTAGTTTTTGACTACGAATATACCCAGTTTTCTAACATTTTCACACCAAATTGTGTAAGATATGCTTCGGGGTGGAATTGAACGCCCCGAACATCGTACTGACGGTGGGCTTCGGCCATCACAAAACCCTTTTCGTCTAGGGCTGTTATTTTTAATTCTTGGGGCATAGTCTCTGGAATTACCGTCCAAGAATGATAGCGACAAACCTCTATTTCTGATGGAATTTCCCTAAAAAGTACTTCGTTGGGGTCTGTTATCAAACATTTGGTAGTTACACCATGCAAAACCTCCCCCATGTTATGGAGTTTTGCCCCAAAGGCTTCGGCAATGGCCTGATGGCCTAAACAAACGCCAAAAATAGATTTCGTAGGGGCGTATTTCTTGATGAGGTCGAGCATTATTCCTGCTTCTTGAGGAATACCTGGCCCTGGCGAAAGTAAAATCTTGTCGTAGGCGGCCACCTCATCAAGGGCGATTTTATCGTTCCGAAACACCTCCACGTCTTGGCGAAGTTCTTTGAGGATATACACCAAGTTATAAACAAACGAATCGTAATTGTCTAGTACTAATATTTTCATTGTTTTGATAAAGTTGTTCAACTACAATTTATACGGGAGTTGATTTTAAGCCACAAAGCCTCTAAGACACCAAGAAATTAAAGTACTCAATTTCAATAACTTGGAGACTTCGTGCCTTGGTGGCTTTTTAAAATCCCGTATTAGTCATAGAAGAACCATAAAGTTTAAAAAATAGTGATTAATAAACAGGAGACGGAAGTTCAAAATTTAATACATTTTCCGCATTTTTGTTACCGCCAATCTATATCTTCATTAAATTACTCCGCCTTACTCAAAGCCATTTTTAAAGCCAAAGCCGACAAAACACTGGCCATAAACCATTTTTGGACTTTAACCCAAAGTGGATTTTTGGCAAACCATGTTGCCGTTTTGGCAGCCGTTAAAACGATGGCTAGATTAACCGAAAAACTCACCGTCATTTGTACCGCCCCCAACTGTAAGCATTGTGTAAAAATAGAGCCATAAGAAACATTGATAAATTGTGGGAAAAAGGACAAATAAAACACGGCTACTTTAGGGTTGAGCATACTCGTAAACAAGCCCATCGTGAACAATTTGAGGGGTTTATCAATTGGCAAACTACTTTTGGTTTCAAATAAATTCGTTCCGTTGGGCTTAATGGCTTGATAGGCCAAATAAAGCAAATACAAAACCCCCGTTGTTTTGAGAACAGTGTAAGCAAAAGGAACAGACAAAAGTATGGCCATTAGCCCAAATGACACCATGATTACATGAAAACTAAAACCAAAAATGATACCCATGAGCGAAATAAGCCCCGCCTTGGGGCCTTGGGTTATTGTCCTCGAAATCAGATATATCATATTAGGCCCAGGGCTAATAACCAGCACAAAACAGGCCATTGCAAAAATTAAGAGCTGGTTGATTGGCATGAATTTCTGATGCTAAAGTACTGTGAGATTGGATAATTTATGGAGATAGCGACCAATATTTCAAAAACAGAATTATTGAGCTGCGGTATTTATTCTTCGCTGATGTAGTTAAATTCCACTTTACTTTGCACTACAATTTCGTCAAGTATGTTGTTTAAGTAGCCTTGTTTAACGGCTTCGTTAAATCTTACGTTCAGCATCGGAATATTTATTACCTCTTCAATACAAGCCATATATTTTTCTACAATTGCTTTTATTGAATATGTTTTGTCAGCATTGTCTTGAATTTTCCTTTTCAGGAGTTCGACTTCTTCGTCAGATTTAATTACAAAAGTTATCGGATATTTTTGGATTTTGTCAATGTCAAGAAAGTATTTTTTGAAGTCCAATGTTTCCGTTACTTGAAAAAATCTACCTAATGGCTTCATTACAAAGTCAATACCTCCGACATTTGCATTGGTTCGCCCTGTTTTGTAAAGTTTCAAATTTTCTGTGTTGAGTTTTTCCATTTCATAACCCCAAATAATGGATTGACCGTGATAGTAAAATTTGAGAATAGAATAACTCACAATTTCAAAAAGTCGTGCATCTACATTCGGTGCGAGAAGTCCAATAATAAATTCCTCTACTTTTGTAGTAATTGTGCTTTCAATACCTT
>JAYWHL010000440.1:0-2652 GCA_043777715.1 Cytophagaceae bacterium
AAAAATATATACAACAAAAAGAGAAACAAGGAAAATGACTTTCAGAGAAGTAGATAAGCTCATTAGTAAAAAAGCCTCTGTTTTCGAGATACTAGCATAAATTTGAAAACGACCTTGCTATTTTGTTATCAATATGCGTGGTACGCCCTGTTATCACCATAGTATAGGCGTGCCACGCATATCCTACGTTTTATCAATGTTGCTACCATAATTACCCAATTTGAGTACTAGTACGTATTCAAAAATCAGTATTATCAGGGATTATTTCTTCTTATTTTTTCAAGAATTTTGAATTAAAATTCAACCTACAAATTTCTTGAAAAATGAAATCTTTAATCAAATCTTCACTAATTCTTTTCTGTATTGTGTTGGTGCTTTCTTGTGCCAAAGACACCTCCACAAACCCCCAATCTTACGTTTTTTCGGCGACGCTTGGTTCGGATACTTTTGTAAGCAATGACGTTACGTTACTTTCGGCGGGAGGCACGGCGGGGCTTATCGCAAAAGACGACAAAGGAAGGAGTTTTTCGGTGGCTGTTTTTCCAAAGGATTTCCCCCTAGGCAAAGCTGTTGGCGTAGCTTATTCGCCGAGTATAGCCTATAACGATGGCAAAAATTCTTTTATCGCTAAGTCGGGTTCTATGACTTTTTCGGCATTGGAGGCAGGCAAAACCATGACGGCCACTTTTACTTTTGTTGGCACAAGTTCAGGAACGGACATTAACATTGAAGGCAAATTTGATGTAAAAAAATAAGAAAAACTATAAAAATCCTCACCTAAAACAATGAAAAAATCACTACTTTTCTTGGGACTACTTTCAGGTTTTGCCCAAATTATTTTCGCACAAGACCTACCCATCTTAGAAAAATCACACGAAATATCTCGTCAATCTAAAAAAGGATATTTAGGCCAAATTGTTGCTCACCCCGACAAAAACACCGTAGATATGATTTTTGTGCTTAAAGGTGGGGGAAAAACAACCCTCAAAACCGAAATTTATACTTTTGATAAAGACCTTAACCTCATTAACACCCTTAAAGAAGAGCAAGAATTAGAAAAAATGAAAACTAAGTTTAAGTGGTTTAAGTTTAAGGGCGAAGAAGTAAAATTTAATATGACCTCGGCCAATGCAAATTTCAAAAATGAGTTAGTGTTTCGCAAAAAAGAAATAACCCAGTATTTTAACTGGTGGTGGGGCGACTATCGAAACACCGTAAAACTATTAGAAAAAGTAAAAGCAACCGACGAATCAGGTAATAGATATAGCTTTAAAGGCGGTTTTTATGAAAATTATTCAACTGCCGAAATGTTGCTTTTGGCGCCTCTCCGAAACTCGATGGACAAGTTTGGTTTTTTGGAATACGATATAATTTCTGTGAATGGGGCTTTGAGAATAAACAAAGCTGATGGTTTGAAATTTAATGGGCCGCAATGGCCAATTTATGCCAAACCCCTCATTGACGAACAAAGCGAAACAACTAGCAACGAAGACGACCCAAGGGACTGGATAGTGGTTTTTGCACCCGTTGAAGGCAAAAACCAATCCTCGAAACCAACCGAATATACTTATGTTAGGGTTTCGCCTGATGGAAAAATAAAAGAAAAAATTGCCTTTGATGCCCCTACCAACGGCTGGAGAATTTTGGGCGTAATGGAAAAAGACGGCACCGTAACGATGGTGGGGTCGGGGATTGAAGACAAACCCAACAAAAACTACATCAACAACGCCTTTAAAGACATGGCACCGTTGTCGTTAGTAACCATGGACGCCGACGAACAAGAATTATCCACCAATAAAGGAGGATTGATGGGCGGATTGGTTGGCAAGCAACTATCAAAATTTGGCTCGGCCGAAACCATGTTACCTACCCAAGAAGTACTCGACAATGGCTTTAACGAAAGAAAATATGACCATTTTGTGGTTGGTCAAATAAAAGCTGGGCAATACAAAACCTTATCATATCCAAGTATTGATGATTTTGAAAAAGCTCATCAAAAACCAAATGGTCAAAAAAAATATTTTGATTTTGACGGCAAAAAATTCTTGATTGATAACATTGGGCAAAATTCTGACGGGTCGGTGCTGGTTACTGGACAAGATTTTGATACTGATTCAAAGAGTAATTCGGGTAAAAAATTTAAGGAAGCGTACCTTTTTAAGTTCACTACCGACGGTAAACTGGTTGCCAATTATGGCGTAGAAATAGACCAAAGCAAAACATCGGGGTTTTTCTCTGGCAAAACTCCTAAATCCGATTATTATCCAGTGAGTAACCTAACGGTTGAGTCGGTTGATAAAAACAAAACCTATTGGTTTATGAACAAAGTAAAAACGATTCGGGCAGATACAGACGCAGACTTTAATACCAATTACATTACGGGAATGTCATCGACCACTTTTACTACCACCTACACACCACTCAAAAGTATTCAGTATGGAGCCATTGACAACAAAACAAATACGATGGGGGCGGTAAAAGACTTGGGCGAAGACGAAAAGAGAGAATTTTATCTCTTCCGTAAATTTAATAGAATCAAACTTAATCAATATCAATTGTTTTTTAGTGAAACCATGCGTGGAGATAAAATCTTACTTTCTCGGTTTGATTTAACCAAATAAAAAATCTTTTGGAATGATGTGTTTAGGAGGT
>JAYWHL010000441.1:0-2646 GCA_043777715.1 Cytophagaceae bacterium
TTGTTTACCGATACAGTTTTGGTTGTAGCGAAGGGTTTCTTCGGATAAAAACTCTCGTTCGGCGGCTTTGCCCGAGGGGTCGCCAATCATGCCAGTTGCTCCGCCCACCAAGGCAAAGGGCTTATGGCCAGCTAGTTGAAACTGTTTGAGCAACATAATTGTGGCCAAATTGCCAATGTGTAAGGAGGCGGCCGTGGGGTCGAAACCGATATAGGCTGCGGTGGGTTCTTTGAGCAATTGTGCTTCAAGGCCGGGAATCATGTCGTGGAGCATACCACGCCAACGGAGTTCTTCGATAAAATTAATCTTTGCCATGGGGCTAATTTAATGCGTAATGTTTAATAAGGAGGTTTTTAGCAAAATACTGAACGAGAATGGGACGATTTTGGGGCGGTTTTCGACCCAAAAGGGCAAAAAAAATGGCAAATTCACCGCTACGACCACTTTACCCTTGCTTCGATCAAGACCTGGGGGATTCAGCAGGAGCTGGTAATTTGCCACTACAAAGATGATACATTGGGCTTCTTTTTCCAAATTTTAAACAATAAAAATCTTCTCTTGGTAATGATTGTGTAATTTTGTGGGGTCTAAATAATGAATAAATACTCAAAAAACTTACAAGCTAATTTGCCAAAAAATGAAATCTCAATTAAAATCAATACCAAAAAGAATCGTTATTTTACTCTCCATTTTGACTTCTTTGGGTGCTTGCACAGGCGGGTCAGACGCCTTGGTGGACAAAGCAAAGGGCTTGTTAAAAGAAAATAAAACACAAGAAGCCCTCACGTTTTTGAATAAAGCCATTGAAAAAGATTTGAATAATGCCACGGCTTTTAATACCCGTGGGGCAGCCTATCTCGAACTCAAACAATACGACAACGCCCTTTTAGATTTTGAGCAAGCTATCAAACTTTCGCCCAAAAACTATCAACCGTTTTTTAATAAAGCCACCCTCAAAGCCGAACAAGGCCGCTGGGACGAAGCCCTTGCAGATATTGCCCAAGCCGCTCGTTTACAGCCAGATACAGCCGAAATATTTTTAAAAATGGGAATGATTCATGCCGCAAGTGGGCAGTTTGAAGCCGCCACAAAAGATTTTGACCAAGCCCTAAAACTACAACCCAACGAAAAAAATGCTTTGTATAACCGTGGAAACGTAAAGTTTTATCAAAACGATTTTACAGGAGCTATTCAGGATTTTGAAGGGGCAATTCGGGCGGATAGTCGTTTTGCGAAGGCTTTTTATGGCCTAGGAATTGCCCAACAAAAAAATAAACTTGCAGAAGCCGCCTGTTTGAGCCTCAAACAAGCCAACCGCTTGGGCTATCCCGATGCCAAAGAAGCCCTAAAGGCATATTGTGAGTGATAGGGGTTCTTGAGTTTTGTGGTGGAATCTAAGTTATACTTAAAACCTTGGCAAGAAATATATAAACGCATCAAACAAGAGTTAGGGTAAAGGAATAGTGTCATTCAAAAAATAAGTTTTGCCAATGGATAATTTTGATGAGTATTTAAGACAGGAAGAACCAAACAAAGCTGAAAAGGCTAATTTTTGGAAAACGGCTATTGGCTTACAAAAAATTGATGGATTAACACCGTCTGACTATCTGATTGAAACGGCTAAGCAAAATATTGACGGCGACATAACCATTGAAGAGGTAAAACAACGGATTGAAAATTATTACAACCAACAACATACAAGCCAAATTAATGAAGATCGTACCGAAGAAGCAGACAAAGTTTCAGCACGAATAACTGAAATGTTGGGTGAACAATCGTTTACATTTTCACCTACCGAATATTTAAATATACATCGAAGGTTGTTCAAAGGAATTTACGAATTTGCTGGTAAAATCCGTGAATACAACATTACAAAACAAGAATGGGTGCTAAATGGCGAAACAGTATTGTATGGCAGTGCAGGAAGTTTAAAAGAAACGCTGGAATACGATATTGAACAAGAGAAAAAATTTATCTACAATGGTTTAAGTCAGCAAGAAATCATACAACATATTTCACGATTCATTTCTTACTTTTGGCAAATTCACGTTTTTGGTGAGGGTAATACACGAACAACTGCTATTTTTCTAATCAAATATTTACGCAAACTTGGTTTTAAAGAAGCGAACAATGATTTATTTGCCGAAAACTCTTGGTTTTTCCGTAACGCACTCGTGCGGGCAAATTACGAAGACATATCAAAGGGTGTTTACAAAACAGAAGAATATCTTTTCCGATTTGTTTCAAACTTAATAGGCAATGGAAATTATATACTAAAAAACAGGGAAATGCACGTTCAGTACCTTGACCCTGTAAAAGCAAAAAATGACCTTGTAAATGACCCTGTAAAAAAAACAATCTTGAACCATTTACAACATAAACCAACTGCAAACTACGCCGAACTTGCTGAAAAGATAGGATATTCTATCTCAACAATAAAACGACATATTCAAGAACTTAAAAAACTTGGTTTAATAAAACGCATCGGAAGCGACAAAACAGGTTATTGGAATATCAACTTATCAAACAAGAGTTAAGCTAGAAGAATAGTGTCATTCAAAAAATCAGTAATCAAATCGAATGGCAACTACCGACCGCCGCCGATGTGGCACAGTACACAGGCAAAAAAGGATATAAAACCGAGTA
>JAYWHL010000442.1:0-7327 GCA_043777715.1 Cytophagaceae bacterium
TTATTGCATTAAGGTTTGCTTCTGATGATGAATTTATAGCTTTGAACGAAAAAGCCCTTACCGAAAACCTTGGGGGCAAAGCCATAAAGTCTCAAATACAAAACTGGAAAGCCGACCACAACAGAGCATAAATTGAGGTTTATGGTATGTTTGGTTGATGTTTCAATTCAAGATTTTGCAAAAATTATAGCGTTTGTTCTGAAAAGAGCAAACGCTTTTTTTGAACATAGATGTTTTTGCTTAGGGGAAAACCCAGTGCGAAGGCTTTTATATCCTAGTTCTGCTACCGTAATCGGACTAGGATATAGAGTCTGAATACGGGCTGGAAATCATCTTTTTAGGCTGAAAAATAAGTTAGGAATAATATGAAGAAAAATATGAAAACCCGACAAACGACTCGAACTTAGGTAAATAAGTCGTAAATTGGCCACACAATCTTAATTAAAAAATGAAAGCAAAATATGTAAACCCGTTTACTGACTTTGGGTTTAAAAAAATCTTTGGCGAAGAAGCAAGTAAACCTATGCTTATCGACTTCCTGACTAATTTATTACCCGAAGCTCATATTGTGGACTTGACTTTCAAAGACAAGGATAAACTTGGAAAGACAGAGGGCGACAGAAAAGCTATATACGACATCTATTGCGAAAATAATTTAGGTGAAAAAATAATTGTCGAGCTTCAAAAGGCGAAACAGAATTACTTCAAAGACAGGACGGTTTACTACTCAACATTTCCTATTCAAGAACAAGCTGAAAAAGGGGAATGGAATTATCAACTAAAATATGTGTACTGTATTGGCATCTTGGACTTTAAATTTGACGACAAGTGGGACGCTACCCAAGTTAAAAATGGAGAGGACGAAGTAATTCATACCGTTCAACTTAAAGACCAAAACAATAAGATTTTTTATGAGAAGTTGAAATTTATTTATTTAGAAATGCCTCATTTTACAAAAGAGGAACACGAACTTGGAACTGGGCAGTATTCCGATCGGTTGGACAAATGGTTATATTTTATTCGACACTTAGAAGATTTTCAGAATATTCCAGAAATATTCAAAGATGATGTTTTTATTCAAGCCTTTGAAAAAGCTGAAATTGCAAAATATAGCGAAGAAGAACGCCATGATTATGAACAGAGTCTAAAAACCTATCGGGACTTGAAGGGGGTAATTGATACCGCATACTTTGACGGCAAAGCGGATGTTACCAAAAAACTTAAAAATAAAGGTATGGATACAGACTTTATTATCGAGACGACAGGACTAACAAAGGACGAGATTGAGAAGTTGTAGCACGTAAAATATATTGTAACAAACCGCTAACCCCATAATCGGCAGTAATTTATATCTCAAAGACGTTCGAGAAAATAAGATTTCAAGAACCTATTTACCACAAGCCTCCAAGGGTTAATTACCTTCAAAACTATTACTGGCTTATTACCAAATCGTATGGCTTGAGTGGTAGTCCGAATTTTCCAAAAATTCTACAACTATAATTTATAAACATTCTTGGTTTGTGGAAGTTAATATTCATATCAATTAACCAAAAACTTTGAAGGCAAAACCTGTGAATATTGTTTGGTTTAAGCGTGATTTACGCCTCCGAGACCACGCCCCACTGCACCATGCCCTTGCAGAAAACCTCCCCGTATTGTTACTCTATGTTTTTGAACCCTCTGTTTGGAACGACCCCCATTATTCTGAACGACACTGGCGGTTTGTGAACGAATCCTTGAGCGATTTGAACAAACAATTAGCCCAATATTGCCCTTCTGAAATTCCGCCACAGTTCACTATCCTGTATGGCGAATCCCTAGCTATTTTTTCTGAAATTCATCAAAAAATAGGCATCAACAAAATTTTTTCGCATCAAGAAACTGGCCTAAAAATAACATATACTAGGGATAAAACCATCAACAAATTTACTAAACAAAATAATATACAATGGACTGAATATCAGTGTAATGGAATAGCAAGAGGGCAGCCAAACAGGGCAGATTGGGTAAAAAATTGGCACGTTTTTATGGCAAAACCTTTGGTAAATATTTCGGTTGAATTGTTGCAAAAATTAGTTTTTTCAATCAAAACATCGAGCATAACCTTTGGGAATGCTATTGAATTTGAAAAAGAATTTTTTGAGACAAAATCCCCTTTTTCACAACAACAGATAGCCTTACCAACAGGGCAGTTCCAGAAAGGTGGCGAGGTTTTGGCACATCGATACATGAAGAGTTTTATGGAAGAGCGAGCCGTTAATTACTCTAAATTTATCTCGAAACCATCAGAAAGTCGCCAAGGTTGTAGCCGCCTATCGCCCTATATTGCTTGGGGAAATTTATCTATCAGGCAGGTACATCAAACTGCTTTGGAAGCCTCAAAAAAGAGACCTTTTTTGGCGAGAGTCTTAGAGAATTTTGGGTCAAGACTACGCTGGCATTGTCATTTTATACAGAAATTCGAGAACGAGGATTCAATGGAGTTTGAAAATGTGAACCGAGGTTACGATTCGCTGCAATTGTCTGATAATCAAGCCCATTTGGTGGCTTGGAAGGCTGGCAAAACGGGTTATCCCCTCGTAGATGCTTGTATGAGGTGTTTGCAAAATACGGGCTATATGAATTTTAGAATGCGGGCCATGATGGTTTCGTTTCTTACCCATCAGTTAATGTTCCACTGGAAAGACGCCGCCTTACATTTGGCACAACTTTTCCTAGATTTTGAACCAGGGATTCATTATCCACAACTACAAATGCAAGCGGGCGTAACGGGTATTAATACCGTCAGGATTTATAACCCCGTAAAACAATCGCAAGAACACGACCCCCAAGGCGTTTTTATTAAACGCTGGATTCCAGAATTGCAAAATTGCCCCGAAAATTTTATCCATGAGCCTTGGAAAATGACCTTGATGGAGCAAGAATTATATAATTTCAGACTAGGCGACGATACCTACCCTTGGCCAATCATAGACCTAGAAGCCAATAGCAAACTGGCCAAAGAGCGTATTTGGGGGCATCGAAAAACACAAGAAGTGAAAGGAGGCAAAGAAAGAATCTTGAAAAGGTTGGTAATTCCCAGTAAAAAAAGCTAGGTAGAATCGTCCAGTACTCAATCTCTATCTTCGTTTTGAGTGTCTATAAAGTTTTTGTAAGTGCTGCATTCTCTCAAAACCAAGGCATTGTAATTTGTTTTGGCCGATTTTGTTTTTAGCATCTTAAAATAGGTACTGAATTTTTCGGCCTTAACGTCCGCCATTCTTTGGAAGTAGGCATCTTCTTTATCCTTAAAATTTTCGGTGTCATAACTTGGATAATTTTTGGCAAATAACAGGGAATATTCTTGGCGTTCTATCACCGCCAACATATACACTACTTTAGCACTAAGTTCCTCATTTTTAGATAATTGAAGCGATTTTTCAAGATATGTTTTCGCTTTTGTACTCGTATAATAATCTCGGTCTAGTTTGGCCAATTGGCTTTGTTCTTGGTATTCAAACGATGTTTCGGTGGTACTTCTTTCTCTTCTACGCAATATCCAAGCGTTGCCGTCGTAGCCCGAATTATAAGCCCCACAACCTAGCAAATACCAAGCGTTGGCATCGCCTTTTTGGGCTTCTTGTTCCAAGACCACCATTTTTTGAGCAAAGTCTAAGGGTGTCATTACCGAGCCTTTGTTTTGGCCATTCTCAGGCTTTACAAAAAACGGATTTTGGTCAAGATTATCTATAAATCCTTCATTATCAAAGGCTTGTACTTTAGCAAAAGCCTTTTGTGCAGTTTGGTATTGATGTTCGTCCAAAGCACGCCTGCCCAACAACGTATAAAGATAATTCGGGTTTATTTTTAAAACCTTAAATAGCCGTGTATCAAAATCAGAAGGCGATTTTTGTTCGTAATAATCTATCACGGCCTGTATTGTGGCCGAGGTCGTGCTGTCTTCGGTGGCGTATTGGTTGTGTTGGGATATGTAGCTATAAGCATATCCATCAACTTGCTGATACGAAGCTAAACTATTGATTAAAAAGGCTTTAGCTTTAGCAAAAACAATGGGCGACCCCTCAATGTTGGCCTCTTTGGCCTTGCTACAACTGGCCAACCAGCCACTTTCACTAGATTTGGGTTTGGCTTCGGACGTTTCCAGGTATTTGGCTACAAGTAATTGGCTCACTTTGGCCACACCATTTATTTTACGGAAGCTATTGCTCTTTCCAAATTTTTCAAAAAAATCAATGGCTTTTAGCTCTAGTGTTGGGGTGATGTTGGTGCTTTTTTCGGCACTCAACAAAATATCTTGCATCGCTATTTGTTCTTGCAACATTTTATTGTTGTTGGGCAACACCTTTGCTTTCTCCAAAAGTACTTGGGCTTTGTCTAAATCGTTGAGCGTAAAGGCAATATAGGCCCCAGTCGTTTGCCAAAATGCTTGGTTTTTTAAGGTTGAATTTTGGCCACATTTTTCAGCAAATGCCCCTAATTTTTCAAAATAAGTACTCGCCTGTGCTTCGGATTTAGCTTCAAAATCGGCTTCGGAGGAATACACTTCTGAACGATTTTGTTTGAAATAAAACAGTTCATTCTTGTTAATTTCTCGTGCCATTATCAACTCGGCCAAGGCGTTTTGTGGGCTTTCTTCTATTATTTTTTCTAGCAATGGTAAACCTTCTACCGACGGCTGAATAGCCCCCAGGGCATAAACAGCAGCTTTTTCGGTATTATTTTTACAGTATTCCAGGGCTTTTTCTTGATAGCCCACACCCCAAGCTCGAATACTGGCATCGGCTTCTTTTCGGCGTGAGGGGCATTGGTCAAACACCTGTGCAAAATGATAAAACGCTTGGACTTTTTGGTTGGATAGTAACAAAGCCCCTGCGTATCGGCTTTTGGCCCATTGGCTTATAAATGTTTTTTGGGGCAATGGCAAAACCAGTTTTTCATAAAGTTCAACCGCTTTTTTGTGATTTTTTACAATTTCGGCCAACTTCACAGCCTGAAAAGCATACCGTTCTTTAATAAAACTATCCTTGATTTTGGGATAAATTCGCTGGGCACTATCCAAAAAAGCAAGCATCTTCAAACTATCTTTTTGCGGAATTTCCCATTCGTTTTCTATGGGCATATTGGCTTGGTCTATGGCATCAGCAAATTTCAAGTAAGTGCTTGCTTCTGTATTGGTTTTCAGGGCATTAGCCAAAGCATTATCTCTTTTTTGGCCTTCGGTTTTGTTCCAATAAAAATAATTGGATACCGTTTTTACACTCAATTTTCCTTTAGTATAATCAGCCCAAGCCAAGGCATTTATCGTTTGGTTGTCGTACAGGGTGTCGTCATAGTCTTGAACGTACAAATGAGCTGGGGTGTAATGATACCGAGCATCAACAGGGGGGGCGTTGCTGGCTTCGGGCATAAAATAGCTCAGAAATTCATTATAATCGGCAGGGCCGGGGCCACAAGCCATGATAACTAGCAAAATGGCCGAAACCTTGGCTTGCCAAAAATTGGGTTTTGATTTGGCTGAAATTTCCTTAAAAAGACGATTGAAGAAGGTTTTTAATTTGTGCATTAGAGTAAGCAGAAAGGGTTAATGAATCGAGATGGAACAAGGCAAATGTAAGTTTTTGATTTGATATTTTCTGAAAAATTGCTGCCTTTTCCTTTATCAAATCATCAAAGTTTGCATTTTCGGTTCGTAATACGTCGCCTTTTCGTAGCGATGTACCAAAAGCCAGCGTATCGGCCTTTGCTACAAAACGATTTTGAGTGGTATTTTCAAGAAAATTACAGGAGGTAAGTCGCTGATTATCAAGATTATTGATAAATTTTAAAAATTGATTGTTACGGTAAATAATTGCCCAACGAAATACTGGAAAAACGACATCTAAGGGCAATGGATATTGCGATAGGTTTTGGGTGTATTGTTCAATAACGGCAGGGTCGAAGATAGAATTTGGCGTTTTGATATTTTTCCAGTCGGCCATGTTATAACACATCAACATTCCACGGTCGATGGGAGGAACGCCTGTTTTTTCTGGAAATTTTATCTGATGCAAACGGATTGTTGCCGATAGCAAACAAGTACTAGGCAAGTGGCCTTTGAGTAGGGTTAATAATTTGAAATATCGCCCACGGGTACGCAACGACCAGTCGCAATCTATCTGAATTTCGGTAAGGCGTTTTTTGAAATGCGTCACGAGGATTTTGTCGTAGATACGCCTAGCCAGTAGTTTTACTTGGGCATCATTTTGTAAGGTAAGAAGACTTTTGTTGGTTATAAAAACACAAGGAACGATGTTAAAAGAAGTGTCCAAGATACTCGAAAACTGGACTTTAGCTTGGGGTAAAACTTGACCATTTGAAACGTCTAAATCAAAATATTTTACATATATTTTTTTAATAGTATTCGATTTAAGTACTTGATTTTCAATATCTTTTATCAAAAAATTAGACTTCCAATAATAAAAAGCGGGTTCAATGTTTTTATCATTTTGTGGTACAGAACAAGCCGCCAAAAACAAGGCAACGAGGCCAACAGAAAAGATAGTTTTTGGCATGGGAAGGGGTTGTTGGGGGCGTAGTATTAATTAATAAGACTGTGGTTTTATCCCAGTCCCAGCAAAGCAGAATCTATCTTTCAATTCCATTCTTTAGGTTTTGTAATCCCGAACCAAAGCCAACAATCTTTCAAACAACAAGGTTCTTCCATGATTAATGCGGAATTAATAAAGCCACTAAGACACGAAGTCTATAAGTTATTGAAATTGAACAATTAACTTCTTAGTATCTTTGAGACTTGGTGGCCTAAATTGAATTCCCGTACAAATTATAGTTGAATCAACAATCCTTAAACAAGTTGTTAAAAATAGGCTTTTGGTCAAAAAAGGATACATCTTTATCACAATGGTTTTTTTGTTGGGCAAAGGTTTTGCAAATTTGTTGAATAGAATAGTAAATACAATCTTTATGAACAAAACACTCAAAAATATATTAACAACGCTCATTATTTTGATGATAGTTTGTTTGGCTTTTTATCCTAGGCTCAAAGTGGCTTTTGGAAACAAAGAAGAAGGCAAAACGGGCAAAGACGAGAAAAGTACAACGAGCAGTACAGGCCAAAAAGGGGCAAGTGCCAAAACTGTGGTAGGGGTAATGATTGTAAAAAGTAAGGCCCTAAACGATTTGATAAAAGCCACGGGGTCGGTGGTGGCTAACGAAGAAGTAGAAATTAGAACCGAGGTTTCGGGCAAGGTAATTGGTATTTACTTTAAAGAAGGCGATTATGTAAAAAAAGGTACTATACTTATTAAAATGTTTGATGCCGACTTGCAAG
>JAYWHL010000443.1:0-7322 GCA_043777715.1 Cytophagaceae bacterium
GCCATAAAAGCAGCCACAGGAAAATAGCTTTTGGCGGTAAGTTGGCTGACGTCAGTTGATTACCTAAAGTACGCCTTAAAAAACTCAACCTACGAAAAATCATAAATAATGCAAATCAGATTAACCTTCTTAGCCACAGTATTGAGTATGGTGGCTTGTCAAAACGCAACTAAAAAAATACCCGAAAACCCTACTTTTATTCATATCCAAACTTCTGATTTTGGGCAAGTTAATGGCCAAGTCGTAAAACTATTTACGATGAACAACAAAAACGGAATGATCGTAAAAATCACGAATTATGGAGGCATCATTACGTCTGTTGTAGTCCCTAGCCGTGAGGGTAATATGGCCGATGTGGTATTGGGTTATGACAACCTAGCAGGCTACCAAGCGGCTTCGCCCTATTTTGGAGCAATTGTTGGGCGTTATGGCAACCGCATTGCCAAAGGAAAATTTACCCTTCACGACCAAACCTATACCCTAGCCACTAACAACGCTCCCAACCATTTGCACGGTGGCCTCAAAGGTTTTGACAAAGTAGTTTGGCAAGCAAGCCCTCAAGAAGGCGAAGAACCCAGCCTAAAGCTAAATTATTTAAGCAAAGATGGCGAAGAGGGCTATCCCGGCAACCTCAATGTGGAGGTGGTTTATACCCTCACTAAAGACAATGAAATAAAAATAAGCTACACCGCCACCACCGATAAAGCCACCGTTATCAACCTCAGTAACCATACTTATTTTAACCTGGCCACCAAAGGCGATGTACTAGGACATTTGCTCAACATTAACGCAGATAGCTATGTAGAAATAGACAAAACGCTGATTCCCAAAGCAATAGCAAAGGTGGACAGTACTATTTTTGATTTTAGAAAAGCCAAAACCATTGGCCAAGATATTAACCAAACCAACAACGAGCAAATAAAATTTGGCATTGGCTACGACCATTGTTGGGTACTCTCTTCAAAAGATGTCCTAAAACTTGCCGCCACCGTAAACGAACCAACCACAGGCCGAAAACTAGAGGTTTTTACAACCGAACCCGCCATACAGTTTTATTCTGGCAATTTCTTGGACGGTAGCATTACAGGAAAAAACGCCACAAAATATAATCAAAGAACGGGCTTTTGTTTAGAAACCGAACACTATCCTGATGCCCCCAATCAACCGAGTTTTCCAAGTACGGTGCTTGAACCAAATCAAACCTATAACACGACCACGATTTATAAATTTTCGGTTCAGAAATAATTTTTTTGAAATGGGATTAAACTTTAACTACTAAAACATCATCTAAACAGATGTAAGAACCTCAAATATCAACACCATTTATTTTGAAGTTCGAGCTAATAATTAAGATTTTTGACCGTTGTGTTACCAAGCCGAAAATCATCAATCCTCTATCAAAAAATTATTAATTCTTTTAAACAAAAAAGTCCAATGAAAAACAATTTGATGAAAAACCCAGTGAAAAGTATCTTTATGGCATTTGCAGTTGTGGCGGTTATGGCGTCTTGCAACAAAAATGAGGATATTTCTGCTGATTTGACAGCAAGCGACGACCTAGCGTATTCGGCAGCGAGGCTTTCGGCTGAGACAGATTCTACCTGCAAGGGTAAGAAAATTACAGAAATTGCGGTTGCGGATATTCCCGCTGCCGCAAAAACCTACATCAGCACCACTTACCCTGGGGCAACGATGACGTTTGCAGGCAAAGACACCGACGGTAATTTTGTAGTGGGTATAACCCTAGTTGATGGTACAAAAAAAGGCATTTTGTTTACAAGTGCGGGTGTGTTTAAGGCCGACTTAAAACAACACGGCAAAAAAGCAAAACTCACGGCCGTAGCCACAGCCGACCTCCCTGCAAGTATTACAGCCTACATCAAATCTAAGTATCCAACGGCTACTATCAGTAAAGCTGGCAAAAACGATTTAGGCGAATTTTTTGTAGGAATCACTACAACCGTTGGCACAGTTACCACCAAAACACATTTGTTGTTTGATGCCAAAGGCGTATTTGTGAAAGAATTGGCCAAGCCCGAAAAAGGCCCAGGTAACGACCCTGGCCATGGCAAAGGGCCAAAGTAATCAACGTTAAGCATTTACATAAAAGCCCTTTCAACAATGTTGGGAGGGCTTTTGTGATTCTAAAATTAACTCCTATTTTTATTACCATGGACAGAAAACAATTTTTGAACAAAAGCCTAGTTAGCTTGGGAATAATTACGATAACGCCATTATTAAGTTCTTGTAAACCCGACGATTCAATCACTCCAAGCACCAGCAGCACGGGTTCGACAAACGGCAGTTCGGCAAGCGATTGTAGCGTTACGCCTTCTGAAACGGCAGGGCCATTTCCGACCAAAACACCTACGAAGTTGGTACTTCAAAACATCAAATCCGACAGAGTAGGCACACCCATGACGGCCAATCTTACTATCAAAAACAAAAATACCAGTTGTGGGAATTTACAAGGGGTAATTGTTGATATTTGGCACTGCGACGCCGACGGCAACTATTCGGAATATGGCGGAACGGGTATGCAAAGTACTAATTATACCGCCGTCAGTTTTTTGAGAGGCCGCCAAACCACAGACACCAATGGCAAAGTTAGTTTTGGGACAATTTTCCCAGGCTGGTACAATGGCCGTGCCGTGCATATACACGTACACATTTACGATGCCAACGGTAAGTCGCTGTTGGTTACGCAGATAGCCTTCCCCCCTGCCATTTGTGATACCGTTTTTACGACAGCAACGTCTTTCTATAAAAAAGGAAAAGCCGATACCACCAACGAACGAGACAATGTGTTTAGTGATGGCTTTACCACCGAACTCGGCGGACTTACAGGCTCTGTTACAGACGGTTATGTGCTTAGTCATACCATTGTGGTTAATGCCTAATATGGCTTTAGGTCTTAGGCAATGGGCTTTAGGCTTTTACTCAAAAGACCCCAGTGCTAGATTGCTTTACACCTAATTTCCCCAGCATTGATTAAAAGTACTTTTTCCTTTGGAGATGAAGCGAAAATGGAAATTGTATTTTGCGTTTTTTTGAAAATTGTCCAGTACTCAGCCCAAAAACATGAGTGCTGGACAATTGTGTAAAATGCAACATAACACAGAGATTTGTCTAAGAATATTGCTTTCGCAAAGGTGGTTGGTGAGCCACCAACCACGGAAAAGGCGAAAATGGAAATTGTAGGGACGAATAGCATTCGTCCTCCAGTACTCAGCCCAAAGACCATAAATTATTTATAAAAAACTGAATATCAACTCTTTATATTCTTTGTTCCTTTGTGGTTTATTTTGTACTTGTACGTACTTTAAGCCTATTGCTTACGGCTCTATCACACAAAACAAACAAAAATGCTACAACAAAACGAAGCTATTATTTTTTTGGGGGAGAAAAGAGTAGTTTTTCAAAGCGAATCTTTCAGAAGTTTGAGTACGCTTCCTAACGATGATTATCAAAAATTAGGTGGGATACTCAAATTTTCGGAAAATACCCTTGCCGCTCGGGCAAACGTAATGGCCTTGGCCCAAGAATGTCAATATCTGCTAGTTTTGCCCTTGGTCGGAACGTTAGAAATTTTCTACAATCAAAGCCAAACCTTTGTCCAAGCGGGGCAAATAGTGTGTTTTGGATTGCCGCCCCAAACGCAAGTTTGCATAGAAAATCCTTATGAAAACGAGTTGGTCAATTATTTAGAAATATGGATAAAGCCAAAAGAAGTATTTGATAAATTTTTAGTGTATCTATCTGATTTTGAGATAATTAACACTAAAAACGTATTACAAGAAATTATAATTCCTTATTTATCCGAACGATTTTTGATTGGTAAATTCGATGGCAGGTCGGAGGCCATATTTGAAACCAAGCCACCAGAAACAGTATTTTCTTATGTCATAAACGGAGCTTTTGAAATCCAAAACTGCTTGGTAGAAGCCCAGTCGGCCTTGGCACTTTGGCCAAAAAACAACGTTGAGTTTGAAGCACTAGCCAATGAAAATATTTTGTTGATGGTAGTCTATTAAATTCCTAATACGTTTATTTTCAGGCCAACCTAAGCCCCTAAACCTACCGCCCAAACATTTTTTCCATCTGTTTTTTAATAATTTTGGTATAGCCCACGGGTAGTAATCGGGTTATCCAGTCCAACATTCTGCCGTCGTTACCGATAACCAGTCTTGGTTTTTGTTTGATAATGGCCCCTAAAATTTGTCGGGCGGCTTCTTGGGCGGAGGTTGGGGTATTTTTGGCAAAGGCTTCTGTGCCTTCCTCTTTTTCTTGGGGGGTAATTTTTCCTCCCAATTTTGCATTTTTGGCAATATCGGTACTTATGCCCCCAGGGTGAACAACTGTGGTTTTAACATTTGTGTCCATTAGCTCCATTCTTAGGGTTTCGGTAAAGCCCCGTACACCAAATTTGGCCGTACAATAGGCGGATTGTTCGGCCACGCCCGCCAAGCCAAACACACTCGAAATATTAACAATATGCCCAGCATTCTGCCCCAACATATAAGGCAAAAATTCCTTGGTCATTCGTATAACGCCCCAAAGGTTGATATTCAGTAGCCATTCAAAATCATTAAGCGAGGTTTCGGCAAAATTGCCCGAAGCCAAAGCCACTCCAGCGTTGTTGATAAGGTGCAGTTTTTTGTTTTGAAGTTTGGGCAATACCAATCGAGCAAAATTGACCACGGCATCAGGTTTTGAAACGTCCAAAATATGCGTTTCTACTTGATTATTTTCGGCCAAAATCATCGCTTTTGTTTCGGCCAAACCGCTTTCGTTGAGGTCGGTAGCCATCACATAACTCCCCAATGCCGCCGCCTGTTTGGCCAGTTCTCGGCCAATGCCCGATGCTGCCCCTGTAATGATAGTAATGGTGTTTTTCATGTTATATCGTGTTTTTTCTTTCCAACTTTTAACCGTATTTTTGATTGATGTATTCAATAAATTTTTACCTATTTTTTTCTTGATTACGGCAAAAAAGAAAAATATCTCTTCTCCATTTACCTCCACCACAGACTAGGTTTTAATGAAATTAACAAAAAAAATAATAATTATCTATCTGATATTCAACAATTTATCTTATAGCCAAAGTATCGACAGCCTAGTAACTTCAAAGCACAAGCCCTATATCGTACCCGTGGCTTTGATGGCAGGGGGGCTAATGGTGCAGGGTTCTATTAGTAAAAGTTTACGTGATAATTTTTGGCAAAAAAATTTCAAAACCTTCAATACCAGTGCCGACGACGCCTTGGCTTTAGCCCCATTAATGCTTACTGGAGGCTTGGCTTTGGCAGGCGTAAAGGGCAAGCATCGTTTCAACGAACAAGTTATTTTGGGCGGTATGTCTATGGTGTTGGCCAATAGTATTACGTTTGGCCTAAAAAACATCATTAAATACCCACGGCCTGATGGTTCTGATAATCTTTCGTTTCCATCGGGACATACCACCATAGCCTTTGCTGGGGCGGCTATTTTAGCCCAAGAATACGGCCACCGTAGCCTTGCTTACAGCGTTGGGGGCTATGCCTTGGCCACCACCACAGGCACGATGCGAATGTTAAACAACAAACACTGGCTGGCCGATGTGCTATTTGGGGCAGGTGTGGGCATTGTTTCTACCAAGGTAGTGTATGCCCTGTATCCATTAATACAAAAACGGCTACTCAAACGCCCAAACCTTGCCCTCACGCCCATCGTGATAAACTCTGGCCATGTGGGCTTGTATGCTTCGTTGGTTTTTTGAAAAATATAGGAATTACGCCTTCATAGTTTTGAGGCGTGGCACACCTGTTTCAGAGATTACTCCTTCAAAATTTTCTTCCAAACCACATTATTTTCAGTCTCAATTCCCACCAAGTATAATCCAGATGGCAGATGCCCAACTTCAACGATTGGCTGGTTTTGGCCATTGTTTTGAAGACTCGTGAGGGTTCGTCCGTCTATCGTGTTAATACTTAGGCTCTTCCATTTGAGTCCCTGTGGAATATTAGCTATAATTTGGCTTTGAGCAGGATTTGGCCAAACGCTGATTTGCTCTGACAAAATGGCTTGTTCGGTGGCGGTAATCTTAACCACATTAAACGAAACAGTTACGGGCAAGGCACGACTAAACGAAGCGTTGCCTTCTTGTATGGCCGTGATTTCTATCTTGCCAATGCCCGTGAGCGTAAGGCGGTTACCACTCAAACTGGCAGGGCCCGACACCAATATAAAACTAACAGGCAAGCCCGAACTAGCCGTTGCAGCAAGATTAAAAGCAGGGTCGCTGTCAAACTTGTCGGCAATACCCGCAAAACTAATGCTTTGAGCCGTTTTGGTGGGCGTACTACGGGTCCCAACGGTGTACCAAACTGCCCATTTTGAGTCTTCGATAAGGTCGGTGGCTGTACCATTGGGTGATACTTTATCGGTTTTTATGCCAATGGAGGTGGTATATTCCTTGCCATTCGATTTTTTGGTATTAAAAAGCATTCTGTTGTCTAACCTCGAATATTCGGGATAGCCCGTACCTGTGTTGGCCACTACAAAATAGGCTTTGCTGGTTTCGGTATTGGCCGTTAAAACGGAATATCCATCGCTTTCGTTGTAATAATCAAAGGCCACAATATCGGGCGAAGTTTTAGAAAACGATGGATTCCCGATGCTTTCGCCTTTATCCAAACTCGAAAACAATTTAGAAACCTCGCCCGTGCCAAAGGTATTGGTGCTGGCGTTCCAAACGTCTAAAAAGCCTACGTCCCAGTATTCTGCACTACTACCATCTGTATTTTTCAAGACATTTATGGCGTCATAAACTACGCTCTCGCCCGAGTAGTCCCACTCCAAACCATCGGCATATTGCACTTGGCCAGTTTGCACGCCTTGGGTATAAGTTGGATTATAGAGAATGAATTTTTGAGACTTATTGGCTACCAAATCAAATACATAAATGGCTTTGTCGGCGGTTTTGGTGAGGGCAGCTAGGCGTTTACCATCTTTTGATATGGCCACATTGTCCCAAACAGCATCACTCGAAATATTCTCGACCAAGGCCGTGCCTGTTAGGTTCACTCGCTTTATTTTTCCGTCAGCAGGTACAAAATAGGCATATTTTCCGTCATCGGTTACACTCGGTTTGTGGCTTAGGGTTACATTTTTGATTAATTCTCTAAAATCCGAAGCGGTTTTTGGGGCGGTGTTGGATACATACAAACTCTTGAGAACGGGGTCATAACTCAATAAAAACTCTGTACCCGTATTGGCAGGAATTTCTTTGGGTATTGTCTGGGTTGTGGGTACAGGTACTGGGGCGGGGGTTGTTGAATTAT
>JAYWHL010000444.1:0-2637 GCA_043777715.1 Cytophagaceae bacterium
ATTGGTAGCCTTTGTAAACTCGTGCTTAGACCAAAAACGTCAAACCTAAATATGTTGGATAGTGGTATGGCAACTATCAAAAAAAGAAATAGTCTTTTAAAGTCTATTGGGTTTTGGTTCATGGTTGATATTTTAAAGCCTGACAAATTTTTCTTGTTATTGGCTTAACTTACTAAAGTTACGGTTTATCTCCCGTTTTAAGGTTGTGAAGTTAGTAATTTCTAAGTTTTGAAAGCGTTAGTTGATTCCTTAATTACCTTTAAAATAAAAAAATGTACCACGATTTTGGGTCGTGGTACATTTAGTTTGATACAAATCCAAGGGCTATCTAGTTCAGTCTCAATATCTTGAGGGTCGTTCTTCTATTTTTTTGATGTTCGGCTTCGGTACACGTTATGCCATCGGCACATTGATTTACTAACTGGCTTTCGCCGTAACCATTGGCCACCAATCGCTTACGATCTATGCCTTTTTTGGCAAGATAATCAATGGCTGCTTGAGCTCTTTTTTGTGATAATATCTTGTTGTCGTTGGCCTCGCCACGGCTATCGGTATGCGAGCCTAGCTCTACTACCACCGTTGGGAATCGTTTGAGGGTAACCACCAATCTATCAAAAACCTTGGCAGCATCTGGCCTTATAAACCACTGATTGAGGTCGTAATATACATTCTCGATGGTTATTTCGTCACCTTGTCTCAATAGGCCAAGGTCTTTTACCAATACTTTTGGTCCTTTTTTGATTACACTCTTCTCAATTTTTACTTTTCCAACTTCATAATCTTCTTTGAAATATTCTAATGAATAATCACAACCCGACGTAAGTTCAAACTCATACGACCCGTCGGCTCCTGTTACCATTTGTTGTACCGAACCGTCGCAATCGTTGGTTACGGTTACGGTTGCCCCTTCCATAATCACGTTATCTTTTAGCGATGTGGCAATTCCCTTCAATTTGGTTTTAGACGGCATTTTGTTTACCGTTCTGGTTACGGGTTCTTGCACAATTACCTTTTTAGGCTCTTGTACCACTACAACAGGCGGTGGTGGCGGGGGGAGTTTGGTTAAGGCAATTTCTAAGCGAGAAGGCTGGTCGTCTTTTTGGTCGCTTTTGGCTGCATAGCCAATCGTGCTTACGGAATAGCCTTTTCTTAATGTTTTGAAGGTATATTCTTGTTTGTCTTCTACACAAAATTTGAGGCCATTGTTTTCGTCTAAACTGCGGCTTTCGGGTTGGCCTTCTTTCATGGCCATTTCTACCGAAACACTGTCCAAAGGCATTTTTGAGTCGGCATCAAACACAAATACACTTAACTCACGGCATGGATAAAGCGAGCCTTCACGGGTAAAGCGATAGATGTCGTCGTCGATGCCTCCACGTTTACGATTAGAACTCAAATAACCCGACTTTCGCTCGCCATCTGTAATTATGCCAAAATCGTCTTTGTTAGAATTGATAGGTTCGCCAAGGTTACTAGGCTTGCCAAGGGCATTTCCGTTTTGAATCTGAACGAAAAATATATCTAAATCCCCCAAACCTGCCAAACCGTCTGACGAATAGTAGAGGTTGCCGTTGTCATCAACAAAAGGAAACATTTCGTTCCCTTTTGAGTTTACCGACTTGCCCAAGTTGCGGGGCGTACCCCACGAGCCGTTGTTGTAATCGACACTATAAATATCTGTTCCGCCAAAACCGCCTGGCATATCCGATGCAAAATAAACCGTTTTATCGTCTTTAGTAATCGTGGGGTGGCCTGTCGAATATTCATCACTACCAAAGGGTACTTCTTGTACGTTGCTCCAGTTACCTCCGTTTTCTTCGGCGGTGTAAAGTTTTAGTTTGTTTACGCCATCAGACGATTGTTTGTATTTACCGTTGTTGAAATTATTTCTTGTAAAAATAATTTTGTTGCTACTGTGTGTAAAACACGCTGGCCCTTCGTGGTATTTAGTGTTGAGGGTACGGCTAAAACGGTCGGACTCGCTAACGGGCTTTTCGTCGTCATAACCTAAACCCATGTTTACACCCGTACCTCCATAAGTCCCAATGGTTTTGGTATCGTTGGCGGTGGGAGCGGTGTATTCGTCAGAACCTACAATTCTATTATTTTTATTGGTATTGTTACTACTTGGCGCCCCACCCAAACCTGTGGCTTTTGTTCCGTTTATGGCACTAACATCGTTGAGGTAGTATAAATCCAAAAAAGCTGATTTATCCCAATTGAACACTCGACGAATGATGCCTTCGTTTTCGCCCCTGCCAGAACAAAACACCAGTCCATTTTTATAAAACATTGGACTAAAATCTGCCCTGCCCGAGTTGATGTTTAGGTACTCTACGTTGTATTTGGAAAGATTTTTTTTGAGGGCGTCAATGTCGCCACTATACAATTTGGCAAAGGCTTTGCCCCTTTGGTCATCTTCTTTCTGAAATTTATCATACAATTCCCAGTATTGCCCCGACTCTTTGTTTTTGCCATTACTGGCCAGTACCATTGCATAATACAAAACACTTTTTACGTCTTCGCCCGTTGGGTTGCTCAAATTAGGCACTACCGCCCTATACACTCGTTCGGCATTTTGCATATCTCGCACCTGCATATAGCTACGTGCCAGCCTCAAACTAGCTTGTAGTTTTT
>JAYWHL010000445.1:0-2637 GCA_043777715.1 Cytophagaceae bacterium
ATTACCCTGCATTTCTGACAATAGAACCTAATTAATACGCCTTTGGAGAATATTATCGAAGCCTGCAAAAACGGAAATTCATTCGCCCAAAAACGCCTCTACGACCATTACGTTGCCAAGATGTTTAGGCTATGCAAACGGTATGTAGCCAACGAACTAGACGCCGAAGAGGTTTTGATGAATGGTTTCTTGAAGTTTTTTAGAAGCCTCGAAACCTTTGTTTATCAAGAAGAAAATTCGTTAGAGGTATATCTAAAACGAATTATGGTAAACGAATGTCTGATGTTTTTAAGAAAAAATAAAACCATACAATTTTCGCTCGAAACCATACTAGAACTGTCTGATAATCAAGAGAGTATCTATCAAAAACTAGCATCAGACGATTTGTATAATTTGGTTTTGACACTGCCAATTGGTTATAGAACCGTTTTTAATTTATATGCCATAGAAGGCTATAATCATGAAGAAATTGGCCAAAAGTTGGGTATCTCGGCAGGTACGTCGAAGTCGCAATTGAGCAGGGCGAGGGCAATGTTACAAGAAAAATTGAAGGTAAGTAACAAAGATAATTTCCAACAAAAATCATGAGCGATTTACAACACATAGACGATGTTTTTGCAGGACTGGGGCAGGTGGATAGCTTGCCACCCAACAGTAATTTTGATGCCGAAAACCTATGGAAAAACCTGCACGAAGAACTAAAACCAAGGGCAAAAAAACCTTTTGCGGGTTGGTATTGGGCTGTGGCTTTGTTGGCTTTGATACTCGGTTTTTTTGTGTGGATTCCCCAACACTCCAAGCCAGTAATTAGTCAAGTTGAGGTACTGAAACCCGCTACTAAATTAAGCCAAATCAAACAACAAAAAACTGATAAATTGTCTGATAATCAAGTGGTTAATGCTTCAAAAAATCTAAAAAAGACTAATCGTTCTCCTCTTGACCAAGAAACTCAACCCTTAATTTCTAATCAAGAAACCCTGCCTTTAGCAGCCAGACCTTTAGTTTTTAGCCAAGAAACTCAACCTTTAACCCTTAACCAAGAAGCCCCACCCTTGACTCAAATTGTTTTTAATCAAGAAAAAAAAACGAAGCCTAAACTCAAAATTGTTCATGCCAATCAATTAGAGGACACGGGCGAAAAACCAAACCTTGAAAAGCCAAAAAATAATATTGATAATACTTTTTGGGTAATCGGAAGTCCAATGAAAATTACCTCTGGCCAAGACCACGCAAGTTCTATTCCATTAATCACCACGCAGGGTATCAAGCACAAAGAATAAATAACTTTTTACCCCGCTTAACAACACAAACACATGAAAAAAATCACTTTGATGATGCTCGCCTTGAGCATCGGTAGCTACGCCTTTGGCCAAGAATTTAAGAATGGTTTTCCGCAATCTTTTGAAAATCTAAGTAAAATAAACATTGATTTAGGTCAAAAAAATGTCTTGTTGATTGGCGTAAAAAACCTTAAAAATCTGGAAGATAATAAAAACATTGATAGTGTTTTGGTGCTTTTCTTGAACGATTATCAAGCCCTAAAACCCAGCCTAAAAGAAAGTACAAATGCCCGAAGTATTAGATATACAATAAACAGTTCGGGAGTTCAAGTGCTTGATTTACAAGAATATCCACAAAAAATTGATAAAATACAACTACGTACAGGTCAAGAACCCGTAATGATAAAAACCCAAAGCGATACGCTGATAATTATCCGAAACAACAGGATACAAAACACCCCAAAAGTTCCCGAAGATTTTACCCATTTTTATTTTATTGTAAACAATTTAGACGACCTAGAAAGCATCAACAAAGCGGGCGTAAACACTAAAATAGGGGCAGTGTTTCAAGATATTAGAAACTATAAAAGCCATGATTTAATGAAATCGTATAGTATTCAGTTTACCTACCATACTGTACCACTTGCCGATAAATCAAAAAAGGGAGAAAATACTACTGAAGCACTCACGAAAAGACTTTTAGAATCTAAAAATGCGACAGAAAATGAAAAGTTTTTAGAGAGTAAATTTTCATCTACTCGGCCTTATAGTAATTCCTTTCTTTCTATTCACGCTTCTATAGGGGTAGGGCTTATTAAAAATCAATGGAGTACAAGTTTTCAGTATCTTTGTTCAATTGTGCCCACTCGTCGTAAAAATATCGGCTATTCTATCGGTTATAATATTATCTTTGATTATAGTAAAGACCCTGTTAGTCAAGAAGATAGACGAGCTAAAAATATTTTTTATATGGCTGGTCTAACATTTTATAACAATAATCGAAAGCCTGGTACTAACCAAAAAGACTGGATTTTGGGAGGTATTTATTTAGGTTATCTCAATAAAGCCGAAGGCACAATGTTTAAAGACAATACGTGGTGTTTGTCGGGTACGATTTGGGCAAAGGGAGTCTTTAAAATTCAACCAGAGTTATATTTTGATAAAATACTTGTCAAAAATAGTAGTTCATCAGTTGGCTTGCGGTTGCAAGTAGGTTTTTAAGCATTAGGCTATCAACGCTGGGGAGGCTTCAAACCTCCCTAACGTTAGTATAAAACGGCTTATTTCCCAGCCAATCTATTCAGTTCTATTTCGGCTAGTTTGGCGTTAAATTTGGCTTCGATAAGGCGAGTTTCGG
>JAYWHL010000446.1:0-2633 GCA_043777715.1 Cytophagaceae bacterium
ATTACGCCGTTGGCCGCACGTGAACCATAGATAGAAGCAGCCGAAGCATCTTTCAATACCTGCATCGACTCAATGTCGGAAGGGTTCAAGAAACTAAGGTTGGCGTCTTTTAATGGCAAACCGTCGATAATGAACAAAGGGTCGTTGTTACCGATTGTTCCAATACCACGAATACGAATGTAAGTTGCCGCACCAGGATCTCCTGATGAACCAATCGTTACACCCGCCACTTTGCCCTGGAGTTGGTCTCCAAAAGTTGCCGAAGCCACTTTCTGTAATTCTTTGGTATCAACAATCACAACAGAGCCTGTAATGTCTTTTTTCTGTTGAGAAGCATACCCCGTTACTACTACCTCTGAAAGCACGGCTGCATCTTCTTCCATCGTTACGTTGATGTTGGACTGTGAGCCTACTTTCACTTCACGGGTTTTGTAACCCACCGAAGAAATAACGAGTACATCATTGCCGCTTTTGACAGCAATGGCATACTCTCCGTTTGCATTGGCCGTAACTCCTGTACTAGAGCCTTTGACCTGCACGTTTGCACCTGGCACGGGGCCATCTGCCCCTATTACCTTACCAGTAACCCGACGATCTTGAGCCGATACGCTGATGCTCCATAAAAGCACGAACGCACCTACAAAAGATGATTTTAGAAAATTGTAGAAGTTTGACTTCATAGTGTTATAGATGTTTGTAAAAGTTAAAAATCCTTCAATTTTATACAAGTTTATTCATATTTCAAAGCATTTTTATTTGATTTTTTCAAAAAAAACATATTATTGTTATAATAATTGTTTTTGTTAAACTAAAAGAAAAAATGCTTAAACAAGTATTTACAGGCATTTTTAGGTTTTGATTTATTTCTTTGTTCGATATATATCACTGCCAGTGTATTTTTATAATCTAAAATTATCAACTTTTAATGCCATTTTATCTTAATCAATCAAAAAGGATTCTTTTTTATGACTCAACAAACTAAAAATCTTTCGTAGTTTTTCGTTTTGAACAGAAAAACATTGATGATTTTGAGCGTATTTATTACTTCAAAAAAATATAGCCTTCCAAAAAATCTTTCTAATAATAATTGGAAAAAACACGATGCCTGCCTAAGTTTGTGGCATCAAGTCAATTTTTCTTCACTACAATTATTTGGTGGCAGTAATTGATTTATAAAGAAGAGGCGAGAGAACAGGCTCTATTACCCTCTGGCAACCTATCCGAACTATCTCGAACAAGGTGCTAATTCCTGCCCAACAGAAGGTCTGTTTGGGAACTATAAACCAATTTATAGTAATGCTCACTACCCTCCCCCCCCAGCCCCCAAAAGGGTCGTTTTTTGATGGAATCTATCAGTAATCTTACTGCTGAATCAGCATCTTTTAGGTTTGATTGTCAATATTTTATAGCTATATTAAGCATAAAAAATATTCAAAAATTTTTAGAAGCTAAGCGTTCGCATTTCTAGCCAATAGCCTAACAAATATCTTTCATTCAAAAATTTATCGAACATTGGCTTCACATACATTTAAATTTAATGATGCTTTTCAATTAGAATCGGGCGAGGTTTTGCCCGAATTTGAAATTGCCTATATGACTTGGGGGAGCATCAACGCTGCTCAAAGCAATGTGGTTTGGGTGTGCCATGCCCTTACGGGTAGTGCCGATTGTGCAGATTGGTGGAGTGGCCTTATTGGCGAAGGCCGACTGTTGGACCCCGCCCATTATTTTATTATTTGTGCCAATGTGTTGGGGTCTAATTATGGCTCCACGCAGCCGCTTTCTGTTAATCCAGCCACTGGAGAAGCCTATTACCACGACTTTCCTGTGGTTACGATTAGGGACGTTGTAAAAACCCATGAATTGTTATGTAAACATCTTAATATCAACAAAATACATATTTGTATCGGTGGGTCCTTAGGCGGCCAACAAGCCTTGGAGTTTTCTATTTTACAACCCAATTTAATAGAAAACCTATTGCTTATGGCCACCAACGCCGTGCATTCGCCTTGGGGAATTGCCTTTAACGAAACCCAACGCATGGCCATAAAAACCGACCCCACTTGGCCAAACCGCAACCCCGATGCTGGCCTCGAAGGTATGAAAACCGCCCGTGCTGTGGCATTGCTTTCGTATCGGAATTATGAAACGTATGCCCTTACCCAACAACGAGGCCGAGAAGGACTCAAAGAAGACTTTAGGGCATCGACCTACCAACGCTACCAAGGCGAAAAAATAGCTACTCGATTCAATGCTTTTAGTTATTGGGCATTGTCCAAAATGATGGATTCGCACGATGTGAGCCGTGGCCGTGGGGGCGTGGTGAGTACGCTTGGACAAATTAAAGCCAAAACGCTTGTGATTGGCATTTCGTCGGACGTGCTTTTTCCGCCAACGGAACAACAATTACTGGCCAAATACATCAACAATGCTCAATATGTAGAAATACAATCGCTCTATGGCCACGATGGTTTTTTGATAGAATACGAAGCCATCAACAAAGCTATTATAGATTGGATGGAAAGATAGATTCATAATCTGAGACTCGTTTGCTACAAACCGAGATTAAGTGAAAACACAAGATAAAACACGAGAAAAAGAACACAAAGGTTTGATAATCAAGAAAATAGGCG
>JAYWHL010000447.1:0-2629 GCA_043777715.1 Cytophagaceae bacterium
ACTCAAAAAGCGATTGATGGTTTATTTTTGTTGGTAGAAGCCGAAGAAAAGAAAATAAGAGAAAACCCAGCAGCGAGGGTAACCGATTTGCTAAAAAAAGTGTTTGCAAATCAATAAACTAACATAGAGGCTAATTAAACCGAATCGGCAGTCGAATTGTTTCTTATAGCCAAAGTTCAAAGTTTAAACCGCTTCATAAAATTCGTAAAAGCTAAAAATCATAATGAAAAAATCAACTATTAATTTTTCGGTAGAATTAGATGCAAATAATATCCCAGATAGAATCTATTGGGACGCCTCCGATAACCCAAACGAGGGACTATCGGATACAAAGGCCATTTCGGTTGCAATCTGGGACCATTATCACAGAGGAACGATGCGGCTTGACCTTTGGACAAAAGATATGGAAGTAGGCGACATGAAACGGTTTTATATTGAGGTAATGGGCGGAATTTCGCAATATATCACTGATGCCACAGGAGATTTTGCCATGGCAAATGATATAGACGAACTTTGTAAAAAACTTTCCAAACGAGTGAGTGAGGAATTTAAAAACGAAGGGAAGAAATAATTTTAATTTTTTGAAAACCGATTTGGTTCAAAACAGCTTTAAATAAATCTTGATTATGAAAAAAATATTACTTTTTATTGCACTGATGCCTTTTATTAGCTTTGGACAGGGAGTATCGTGGCTAAAAAATGGAAATTTAAAGACCGTTTTTGATATAGCCCAAAGCCAAAATAAAAACGTGTTGATAGAGGTTTTTTCGCCAACTTGTCATGTTTGTCAGAGTTTTATGCCTGTTTTTGAAGAAAATTCGGTTGGAAACGCCTTTAATTCGGGGTATGTTTCCTACAAACTAGACATAAATTCACAAGAGGCACAGGCTTTTTTATCAAAACAAAACCTTTGGATTCCTTCATTGCCAATGTTATTATATTTCGACAAAAAAGTTAATTTACAACACATTAGCATTTTGGGAGAAGGCCAAAACCAAGCCCAAACGCTCGTTAATTCGGTGGGTGTTGCCAATGATTCAAGCAAAAGATTAACATCGTTTGCAGCTAGGTTTTCTAATGGAAACAAAGAGCCTAATTTTTTAATTGACTTTGGATATATGGCTAAAATCAAGAAAGATACCATCACAAGCATAAGAGTTATGGAAGAATATGCCAAAGGACAAAAAGGAAATTTGGATAATCAAACTAATTTTTTAGTGCTTCAAAAAATAATTTTTGATTCCGAAAACCTCCTCTACAAAAATATGATGGCTAATCTAGGCCAATATCAGAAAAAATATACCGCCAAAGCAGTAACCCAAGTAGCCGAAAATATCATTATGTCGTCCTTATATTCGAGTAGGGCGATTAATTTTTCAAGCGAAAAGATAAATAACCTCGCCAATGATATGAAAAAAGTTGGAATAGATTCAAAATCAGTTGAAAACCGAACGCTTTTGCCCGAAATCAATGTTTATTTCAAAGCAAATCAGGCCAATTTGGCAATTGCTAGAATTGAAAAATTTATAAAACTGGCAGCTCCTAGTCCCAAAGAATACGAATTTTTAGGAAATTTAGTTAAACAAAAAACCTCGGATAAAGCAGCTTTAGCCAAGGCGAACGAATGGCTCAAAAAGGCTAAATAAAAAATCGAGTCGTAGTACAAAAAAAAGGATTCTTTCTGTCGAAAGAATCCTTTTTTTATTTGAAATTTTAAGAGACTCTTAAAACGGAACATCGGCATTCGGGTCGCTATACCCAAAATTAGAGGCTGGCGTAGGAGTATCAACTTTTGAAGTATTCATTTTACTGCTAAAAGTTACCGCTTTGCTACTTCCCTCAAAGTCTTCAAGGGCATTGGTTGCTGTTTCAAAAGAGGTCAGTGTACTTCCTTCATCGGTCGTAAAACTAACCCCGTCCAAATCCGTAAACTTTGTAAATTTTCCGATAAATCTTAACTGTATCGTATCAAGCGAACCACTCCTGTTTTTGGCAATAATCACTTCGCCAACGCCTACTATCGAATTACCATTGTCGTCTTCGGTTAGTCCATAATATTCAGGACGATACAAAAACATCACCATATCGGCATCTTGTTCAATTGAACCCGATTCACGCAAATCTGAAAGTTGAGGTTTTTTATCTCCTCCACGGGTTTCTACCGAACGACTTAATTGTGAAAGAGCGATGACAGGTACGTTGAGTTCTTTGGCTAAATTTTTCAAAGCCCGTGAGATAGAAGCGATTTCTTGTTCACGGTTTCCTGTTTTTCCATTTCCTGAATCTCCTTGCATCAACTGCAAATAATCTATCACAATCAACTGAATATCATGTTGCTGTTTTAGCCTTCTACATTTGGCACGAAGTTCCAAAATCGAAAGTGCTGGCGTATCGTCTATAAAAATAGGGGCTACTGTCAATCTTTTGATTCTTTTATGCAATTGTTCCCATTCTGCTAGGGTTAGCGTTCCTTTTCTGATTTTCTCGCTTTCAAGTTCAGCCTCTGCCGAAATCAAACGATTTACTAATTGAACTGAGGACATTTCGAGCGAGAAAATAGCAACAGGGTGATTAAAATCAATGGCAGCGTTCCTCAATGCTGAAACCACAAAAGCAGTTTTACCCATAC
>JAYWHL010000448.1:0-2617 GCA_043777715.1 Cytophagaceae bacterium
GCGGCTTGTGGGCAATAGGCACAGTCTTCGGGGCAACCACCCGTTTTTACAGAAAGCAAGGTACACACTTGAACCTCCTGCGGGTCGTGGGCTTGTCGGTGGATACTTGCCGCTCTGAAAATAAGATCAAGTATAGGCGTGTTGAAAATTTCTGTAATTTCGGCTTTGCTCCAATCGTTTCTGATTTGCATTATGTTATAAATTTTGTTTGAAACAAAAATAGTTCTAATTTTTCATTTTTTACACCTGACCTAAGCCAAATTGAATTGCTAAAACCAAACTTTAAGTCCGACAATAAGCTCGGTTTTAGTTTTTTATTAATTTTCAAAACTACCTTTGTCAAAAAAATAACCAAACAAAAACATATCATGGAATTTAGAATAGAAAAAGACACCATGGGCAAAGTAGAAGTACCAGCCAACGTATATTGGGGCGCCCAAACTCAACGCTCAATCCTTAATTTTCCGATTGCCCAAGACATCAACAAAATGCCCAAAGAAATCATCAAGGCTTTTGCTTATCTAAAAAACGCTGCCGCCATTACCAATTTTGAAGCTGGGGTTTTGGACGAAGACAAAAAGAATATGATTGGGCAAGTTTGTCAAGAAATCCTCGAAGGCAAACTAGACGACCAGTTTCCGTTGGTGGTTTGGCAAACGGGTTCGGGTACACAAAGCAACATGAACTGCAACGAGGTAATTGCCTACCGTGGCCACGTACTGCAAGGAGGAAGCCTTTTAGACGAAAAAAAGTATTTACAACCCAACGACGACGTCAATAAATCGCAGTCATCGAACGATACTTTTCCAACAGCGATGCACATTGCCGCCTATAAAATTTTGATGGAAGTAACCATTCCTGGGATTAGTAAATTGAGAGATACACTCGCTCAAAAATCAAAGGAATTTATGAATGTGGTTAAAATTGGTCGTACCCATTTTATGGACGCCACGCCTTTAACACTTGGACAGGAGTTTTCGGGATATGTCTCACAGCTTAATCATGGCCTCAAAGCCATTAATAATAGCCTCGAACATTTATCAGAACTGGCCTTGGGAGGAACGGCAGTAGGTACGGGCATCAACACGCCCGAAGGTTATTCAGAAAACGTGGCCAAGCATATTGCCGCCTTAACGGGCTTGCCTTTTGTAACCGCCGAAAACAAATTTGAAGCCTTGGCCGCTCACGATGCCATTGTGGAAGCTCATGGAGCCTTAAAAACCGTAGCTGTAAGTTTGATGAAACTGGGAAATGACGTCAGAATGTTGTCGTCGGGGCCAAGGGCAGGCATCGGCGAACTTTATATTCCCGACAACGAACCTGGGAGTTCAATCATGCCAGGGAAAGTAAACCCTACCCAATGCGAAGCCATGACGATGGTAGCCGCACAGGTTTTGGGCAACGATGTGGCCATTAATATTGGCGGAGCAAGTGGGCATTTTGAATTAAATGTTTTCAAACCCATGATGATTTATAATTTTCTACATTCAGCCCGTTTAATTGGCGATGTTTGTGTGGCCTTTAATGATAAATGTGCCGTGGGAATCGCCCCGCTTTATGAAAATATCCAAAAGCACGTCAATAATTCATTGATGTTGGTTACGGCCTTAAACACTAAAATTGGTTATTATAAAGCCGCAGAAATTGCTCAAACGGCACATAAAAACGGCTCTACCCTCAAAGAAACGGCCATTGCACTAGGCTATGTTACTGCCGATGAATTTGACCAATGGGTAAAACCCGAAGAAATGGTCGGGAAGATTTAGAAATGCGAATTTAGGGGTTGAAATTACATTTTTAGCCTCAGAGAGGCGTAATTTTGGTAAAAAAAGATGCCTATAATGGTCTAAAGCCCCATCGGGGCGACATTTTGGATTAAGTGCCGCCCCGATGGGGCTTTACAGGTACAATCTTTGGCATTTTTCTACCAAAATAACAGCCCTACGGGCTTTTCTACCCCTAATTAGCATTAGAAGCTACTTATCCTTTTTCTTGGCATTTTCGCCCAAACTAAAAAGATAAAGGTCTTCAACTTTTTTTCTGGCCCAATCTGTTTTACGAAGAAAAGTAAGGCTCGATTTTATGCTTGGATCGTAATTAAAACAACGAATATCAATCAATTCGCCCATGGTTTGCCAACCGTATTCGGCTTCAAGATGAATTAGTATTTGTTCTAGCTTTACGCCATGAAGGGGATTATTTTTTTGAGTTTCCATTCTTTAGGATTTTAATTTCATAGAAGCCTCCAGTAAATTGGGGGCTTTTTTGTGGTTTTGCTAAGATTAATACGGGATTAAAATAGGCCACTAAGGCACGAAGTCTCCAAGCTATTGAAATTGACCACTTTAATTTCTTAGTGTCTTTGAGACTTGGTGGCTTAAAATGAGTTCCCGTTCAAATTATAGTTGAACCTTATTTGTAACCTAGAAGCTGTTTAAACTTATTTCTTTTGCCCTAAACGAGTTGTTTTCAGTCCATACTTTAGATTTTTTATCGTCCGTAGCGATGCTACGCACTCTAAAAAATCTGCGTATGGACAAAAAACAACCTCATTTTGACCTAAAACCAAAAGTTTAAACAGCTTCCTAAGCAGAAATTTTTCTGGCCAGCAAAAGGC
>JAYWHL010000449.1:0-2616 GCA_043777715.1 Cytophagaceae bacterium
GAGAATTGCGGTACACCTAATTTCCACTGCCTGAGTACTGGGACAATTTTGCAAAATATAGCATAACACAGAGATTTGTCTAAGAATATTGCTTTCGCAAAGGTGGTTGGTGAGCCACCAACCACGGAAAAGGCGGTAATGGGAATTTTCCAAAGCCCCACGGGCAATTTATTAGCCAAAGGTTCAGAAATGCTTTGGTTATCATCAACAAAAAAAGCCTTCGATTTCTCGGAGGCTTTTTTTGTGATTTGTAAAATATGGTTAAGCTACTGAATTTCAGAATCAACGCATTATCATAGGATAATTATTGTTTCTTAACAGGCATTGCCGGTGCAGTTTTCGGCAAGGCTACCGTTGTAGTACCTGTTCCTGGGGTAGGCGTACCTACCGCAGGAACGCCCGTTGTAGGTATGGTTGTACCCGTTGCTGGTGCTGGTGGCACTAGGCCCTTTAGGTTGTTCATCATGTCTAGTAGCTTGGCGTCGTCTGGTTTCAAGTCAATCGCTTTTTGCAAATTTTCGATTGCCTTGGTTTGATCTTTTGTGATAAGTGCATTGTAACTGATGGCACGATAAGCCTCAATCATTTCAGTTTTGTTTTTATCTTTATCACCTACTTCCGTAAATTTTTGGTAGAACGGCACGGCCAAACCTTTGCTTTGGTCGTAATCAATTAAGGTATTGGCTCTACCCCTCCAAGTATTTACCAACGTATAAGTGGGATTTACGCCTGGGATAAAAGCAAAAACAGAGTCAGCTTTTTGGCCTAGAGAAATCGTACCCAATGTGTCTTTAGCTGCTCTGGTGGCACTTCCTGCAAAATAATACGAACGCCCCAAATTTAGATAATCGTTAGTACCTAGTTTTTCTTTGCGGTCTAGCTTCCATTTCATGGCATCTCTGTACACCTCTGCTGCTTTTTTATAATCTTTTTTGTTGGCATAAAATACCATCGCTATATCATTGTAATAGTTTTCGATGGTATCGGCCACAGCTTTGTTTAGGTAACCTAGAGCTTCGTCATCTTTTTTCAACTTGGCGTAGCTTCTTCCCAAAAATCCAAAGTCAGATTTTAATTTCTTATTATCGGGCAATTCTTTTAACAATTGCTCAAGGTTTTCTACCGTTTTTGGATAGTTTTCTTTGTTGTAGGCAATATATCCGCCCATTCTCAAAATATCAGAATCTTTAATGTTTTTTACTCTATTCAATGCTTTCTCTGCGTTGTCATAGTCTTTGCTCAAAAATGCTACTTTAGAATACCTCAATAATACCTCCGAGGTTAAGTCTCTTGTATCATTTTTTTCAACTACGTCAATATACTTCTTGTAGTTATAGGCCGCATTTTTATATTTTGCACCCAACAACCAAAGTTCGCCAAATTCACGATAGGCTGGAGCATAAAGCGAATCATTAGCAGTAGCACTGTTAAAATTATCTTGTGCAAGTTTATAGTTTTTGCCACCCTTAAACACCTTCCCAATTTTAGTAAAAACCTTGGCTTGTTGCTTTAGTGTATTGGCTCTTTCGTATTCTGTAACGGCTGGGCCGCCTTCGCTACCGCCTTTTAGTCTAAAGGCATCGCCCTTAACGATATAATATTCTGGGTCTTCGGTTTTCTTTTTTAATAGGCTAATAAGGTCTATCAAACGAATGGCCTCGGCGGGGTCGTTGGCTGTGGTTTCATCGTCATAGAGCGTGTACATTTCTGCCGCACGGTACAGTACTTTTTCATCTTTGTTTTTGCTCATTTCCAAAGCCTTGCCTATCTGTGCTTTTGCACCAGCCAAATCTTTGTTAAGCAAAGCCACGCCACCCAAGCCTACAAAACCCAAGGTAAATTTTGGATCGGCGGCACTAGCTTTCTCAAAAGCCGCTTTGGCTTCCAGCCCTGCGGCTTTGGCTTGGTCGGGTTTTTCTAAACGGAGGGCATTGGCAGCCAAACGCAAATTATAATAACCTAGATAAAACTGGTTTTCGGCAGATGGGGCAGTGTTAGCCAAAGCCGAGAATGTTTCTTTGGCTTTGTTAAATTGCTCTGCATCCAAATACTTCACACCCGTGGCAACATCTTGGGCATAAGTCGGAGTCGCTGCTCCAACCACAAACAAACTGGTCGCTACAAACAGAGCCTTTAATTGAACTTTCATTGTTTTAGAAAATTTGGTTAATGATAAAAACTAGAGATGAATATTCTGAACTTTAAGTATTTACAAAATTAATTAAAAATTTGATAACACTTTGCCCAATAATCGTTTTTAAGACGAAATAGTACTATTGGTGTAACAAATTGTAAGATTCATTTAACAATCATTAACAGGTGTTACTATTTTAGGCTTCCGTTTTTTTGCCTATAGCCCTATGCTTAAAGCCTACTGCTTAAAAGCCTACTGCGTTACATTGACTAGCCTAACAGGCTGTGTGGCTGGCAAAAGTCCTGCTTTCAGTACTATTAATTGGCCTTTGTCTTTGCCACAAAAATTGATAAAACTATTTCGGGTATGCTTGGTAATCATATAAATACTACGGCGAAGCGGGTAGCGTTGTAAAGCCAAATTATAGGCAAAAGGTAAATAATATTCGCTAGTTTTGGCACTCTGTACCTCCGCCACCGACA
>JAYWHL010000450.1:0-2609 GCA_043777715.1 Cytophagaceae bacterium
GCAACAACTCAATGAGTTTATCATGGAAAATAGCTAAAATGTCCCAATTACAGGCTTTTAGCTGTTGTGCTAGGTTTTCTTCGCCACTGTTTTCCAAAAATTCAACAAAAGACATTGGAAACAATTGCAGAAAATCGACCTTTCCGACAGGGAACGAAGTGTTTTTTTGCAAAGAAACCCCCAACAACGACCCCGCAGCAACGATATAGTAATTGGGAGCTTGTTCATAAAAATATTTTAAGGCTGTTAATCCTTTAGGGGCTTCTTGAATTTCATCAAAAATCAATAATGTGGTATCGGGATTTATTTTTTGATTACTCTCAATTTCTATAATTGTGATGAGTCTTTGAATATTAAAGTCGGCTACAAACATATTTTTGATGCGTTCGCTACTTTCAAAATTCAGATAAACAACGGTCTCAAAAGTTGCTTTCCCAAATGCTTTCATCAGCCAAGTTTTCCCTACTTGTCTTGCTCCTTGAATAATTAAAGGCTTCCTGTTTTTGGATTCTTTCCAAGCCAATAAGTCACCCAATAAATGTCGTTTCATGTTTTGTTACATATAAAATGATACGAATTTACACTTTTTCCTTTGAAAAAATGTAAATACTCTCACTTTTTCAAATGAAAAAATGTAAATTTCCTTTATAAAGGTTAGACAAATTTTTATAATCTACGGTATCTACACAGAATTGGTTAAAAGTCCTTCTCCTTTGGAAAAGGGTTGGGCGACCGTCGCACGGATGAGGCGAAAAAGGCAGATTTTAGTCAAAAAATGGCTCTTTTCGCCTCTCCCCCAGCCCCTCTCCAATAGAGAGGGGGGCAGTAAACTGAAATTAAGTACTTGATTTTGATTTATTTATAACCTTTAGAAAAAGATTAGACAAATTTTTAAAAGTTGTCTAATCTAGGGCAAATCTTTGTACTTACAAAACCTCTAAAACCGACTCAAGTTTCATGCCCCTAGAGCCTTTTATCAGAAAATGGGTGTTGGTCATGGGGTGGTCGTGTAGCCAAAGGTGTAGGCCAAATTTATCTGGAAAATAAAAGGCTTTGGGTAGGTGTACGAGGGCGTGTTGCATGAGGTTTCCGAGTAGCAAAACAGTATCAAAACCGCAGTCGGCAACGAGTTTGCCTAGGGCGGCGTGTTCGGTGGGGGCTTCGTGGCCGAGTTCATACATATCGGCCAAAATCACTACTTTTTTGTCGGCTTTCAGATGGCTAAAATTCAAAATTGCCGCCGCCATACTCGATGGATTGGCATTGTAGGCGTCCATTAACAGATAATTTCCGTTTTTTTCTATCATCTGCGAGCGGTTATTGTCTGGGCTATAATGGGCAGCGGCTTGGGCGGCTTCTACCGACGAAACTCCAAAATATTTGCCTATGCAAAGGGCGGTGGCTATGTTTTCAAAATTATAGGCTCCTGTGAGGTGGCTTTGATAATTTTGGCCGTCTTCGGTTTCAAAAACAACGAGTGGAATTTCTTCTTTTAAGACGATATTAGAAAATTCGGGCGATTGATAAATTATTTTTTCCTTAAAAATTCGAGCATCGGCCATTTCCATTAAACTATCCTGACTGGCATTTACAAAAACCGTTCCGCCAGTATTTGCCAAAAAATCATAGAGTTCTCCCTTGCCTTTTTTCACACCTTCTATACCGCCAAAACCTTCTAAATGTGCCTTGCCAACGTTGTTAATAAAACCATGCGTTGGCTCACAAATCTCTACCAGTTCTTTGATATCGCCTTGTTTGTTTGCCCCCATTTCGATAATGGCCATCTCTACGTTTTGGTCTATGGCCAAAACCGTGAGTGGCACGCCAATATGGTTGTTGAGGTTGCCTTTTGTGGCATGAATTTTATATTTTTTACTCAAAACCACGCTCAAAAGCTCCTTGGTGGTGGTTTTGCCGTTGGACCCCGTGAGTCCCAAAACAGGAATTTTCAAGGTTCGCCTATGCCACAAAGCCAAATCCTGCAAGGCTTTTAAAACATCGGGCACCAACAAAAATCGCTCGTTGGTTGCAAAAATTGGGTTATCAATCACGGCAAATTTTGCTCCCTTTTCTATGGCTTGAGGAGCCAAAGTATTTGCATCGAAATTGGGGCCTTTGAGGGCAAAAAAGATAGAATCTTGTGGGATATTCCGTGTGTCGGTACTAACGTTTTTACAAGTTTTGAAGTACTGGTAAAGGGTCTCGGTGGAGGTCATGGTGGAGATATTTTTTGCGGTGAATTTAAACAGCCCAAAGCCAACAACTATTTATATTTTTTCGTTTTGCCATTATTCAAAACTTCTGCAAAAATAGATTTATCGTGGGTTTGGTCTAATAAAATGGCTTCTTGAATGATTTCTAAAAAGGCTTGTTCGTGGGTATCAATGTCTTGGTTATCCTTAAAAGTAATGCCTTTGATAAACTGTCTGTTTTTGGCCTCTAAAATATTTTGATGATTTACCAATTGAAAACCCCGATAAAAACCAATTTCAATTCCTATTTTGGCCTTGATTGTTCCCACATAGCAAATGGTATTTTTGACAGAAAACATGGGGGTATTAAAGCCGATTTTTTCTTTCATTTTCGCATCACTACACAAAATCAAATCC
>JAYWHL010000451.1:0-7222 GCA_043777715.1 Cytophagaceae bacterium
GCCTCATCCGTGCGACGGTCGCCCAACCCTTCTCCAAAGAAGAAGGACTTTTAACCAATTCTGTATAGATACCATAGCATTTTACAAAATTGTCAAGTACTCGGCCTTTTTTTAGTAATTTTGGGCTTTGGTTTTCAACTAAAATTATAAATTTAGACCCGCTTGGGGCAGAAAAAATGATACAACTAGGAAAAAAGAATATCCTCAAGGTTTTGCGTGATACCAGCGTTGGTATGTTTTTGGGTGACCAAGAAGACAACACTAACGATGTGCTGTTGCCCAACAAATACGTACCCCGAAACCTTGCCATTGGCGAAGACATTGAGGTTTTTGTGTATAAAGATTCAGAAGACCGCATTGTGGCCACAACCCTAACCCCGCTCATACAATTGGGCGAATTTGCTTGTTTACAGGTAGTGGCCGTGAGCGATAGCGGGGCGTTTTTGAACTGGGGTCTTGAAAAAGATTTACTCGTGCCTCATCGCCAACAAAACGAAAAACTACAAGAAGGCGACTGGGCTATAGTTTATCTATACCTTGACCCAAGTACCGACCGCCTAGCGGCTTCGTGTAAATTGGGTCGTTATTTTGAGGCTGAAAACATAGCCCTCACAGAAGGCCAAGAAGTGAATTTATTGGCTTATAAAAGCACAGATTTGGGACTGAATGTAGTCATAAACAATCAATATTCGGGCTTGATATACCACAACGAAATTTTTAAAAGAGTGGCTTGGGGCGATACGTTCAAGGGGTACATCAAACAAATTAGGCCAGAGGGAGGCGGTATAGACGTTAGCCTTAGGCCATTGGGCTATCAGCACGTTGAACCCACTGCCCAAACCATTTTGGAAAAACTAAAAGCCAACGATGGATTTTTGGGGCTTTCCGATAAATCTGATGCCTATGATATTATGGAAATGCTAGAAATGAGTAAGAAAACCTTCAAAAAAGCCGTTGGTCTGCTTTATAAACAACACTTAATTAGTCTCCACGACGATGGCATTCGGCTTATAAATAATTCTTAATTTTAGTCTAAAAACGTCCCTGCCAATAATTGCTGCTTGATGGTTTTGATGCGTTGATTAAAAGTAATATGCTCAAAATCAATGCCTTCTACACATATTGCCTTTACGTACTCCATGATTTCGGGGTGATGGCTAATGATTTTCCCTGTTTCTACCGAGATGTATTTTGAGGTAGTCCACAGCACATTTTTTAGTTCCTTGCCCGTTTCGTCGGCCATTACATACTCCGTTACTTTGGTGTGATGGTCATAGTAAATAACCGACGAATATATCGTAACCCATTCGCTAATATTGGCTGGCCTGATGTATCCAATCTGATGGTTATAAACCACCCAACTCGACTTTAGGTTCGTAAAAGTATAGTCCCCCTTAAAACCATACAAAAGAGCCTGTTGGTCTTCTCGGGCATTGAAATAATAGTCAAAATATTTGGCATTATTCAAATGATTGAGCGGGTCGCAGTCTTGAAAACGAATCAATGATTTAGAAATCGTTTTTTTTGGATAAACTTTGGTAGCATCTAGGGCAAACATGAGAACAGGTTAGGTTTATTAATTAGAAAAAATGAAAAAATAACGATAAATACCTATGATACAACGAATTATATTTTTAGATGAAGGCCACTCTAACTCAAAAATTAGCCTTCCTAAAATCATAACATCGATTAGGTGTAAAGCATATATCAAGTTTTTGGTCTAGCGGTGTGGTGTCTTTAATTGTTTCAACTGGCTCAAAAAACGAAATACCTATCTTGAGGGTTTCGTGGCCAAGGTCTGCCAAAAATCTATCATAAAACCCTTTGCCATAACCAACCCTATGCCCAGTTATATCAAAAGATAGCAACGGAACGATTACTAAAAGATGTTGAGGCAAAGCTGAGGGAGCTTCGGGGGCGTTGGGTTCCAAAATACCCCATTTATTAGTAACCAAAGCAATTTGGCTTGTCCACAAATGATGGCTCATTGTTTGTTCATAAACTTTTGGGATATAAACCTTTACCTCGGTTTTGGTATCAATCTTTCTTAGTAAAATAGTGGTATCTATCTCGCAAAATTTCGCAATGGGCAAATAACAATGTAAGGCTTTGAAGTGGGTAGAATCAATAAAATCGAATACTTTTTCACAAATCAATTCACTCAATTGCCTATGTTCTTGGGGGCTTAGGTTTCTTCTTTTTTGAAGATACAGCTTTCTGATTTCTTGTTTGGTCATTACATATCGACGAAGTAGTTTGAACAAAAGCGATGCTTGCATTTTTTAAAACAAAAAAGTCGAGGAATTTCCTCGACCCTTTGCAACCTTCTTCTGTTAACCAAAAAACTAATCGAAGTTTTATTTTCATAAAACACCTAACTAGTTAATCTTACTGCAAATTTCGTAGAATAAGTTGTTTTATCCTACAAATTAATATTATTATTTATTGATTTTATAACAAATGTCAGTTTAAATGAGCATACATCATCAATTGGTCTTTTAATTCTTTGCGTGCTATATGAATACGGTTTTTTACTGTACCAATCGGTATCTCCAATTTGTCAGCAATTTCGTGGTATTTAAAGCCCCTAAAGTACATTACAAATGGTGTTTTGTAAGAATCCTCTAGTTTTCCGATGGCCTTATTGATGTCGTCCATGGCAAAGGTAGAGTACGCAAGGTTGTCGGTACTGCTTTCCATCGAGTTTATGTAATGCAAATTTTCGGAGGTATCGATAAAGGTATTTTTACGAACCATCCGTTGATAGTTGGTAATAAATGTGTTTTTCATTATCGTATATAACCACGCCTTCAGGTTTGTGCCGTCGGTGTATTTATCACGATTGGTAAAGGCTTTCATTAATGTATCTTGTAAAAGATCGTTGGCGTCTTCAACGTCTTTTGTTAATTTTAGGGCGAATGGTTTCAAAGACTTTTGGAGTTTGCCCAAATTGGAAGTGAATTCTACAGCAGTCATATTGTTTTTGTTTTTTGTTTAACCAAAGTAAAACAACAATAAACAAAATTCCAAATTTTGCTTTTAAATAGGACTTGTATTAAGAAAGGTAATTTATCTGAAAATTAGAAAAAAAATCTTTTTAACGCCAATCAACGTCCTTTTTGTAGTTTTTATTACTAAAAAATCGAATGAATTAAGTAATTTTTTTTGTTTAATTATTTTTAATAATGCTTAAACAAAATTTTTAATTTTACGGTAATCTATTTTTTTACTGAAATTTGTATGCTTTTTACGTTGAGTTTGTTTTGCAGGGGTCAAAGTTTTACTTGTAGTAGGAGGCTTATGGCGTTTTCGTTATCAAACTCAACGATGCTACGGCGTTGTCTGAAATTATTAAAGATGCCTAGTTCTAAGGCCAGATGAGTATTTAATTTTTGATTAACCCCCAAATAAAGTTGATTGATATTAAAAACTGGGCTTGGTTGGTTTGGCCAAGTATTGAGCATAATGTCTTCAAAGCCATTGATAAAGGTGTTTTTGCTAAGGGGATACTTAAAAAATAGCCTTGGTCTAAACCTACCAATGGGGCTGTAATCTAAGCTCTGTAAATACCTAAGTTCATAACTGAGCCTAGCCCTTAGGTTAAGTTTGCCAAAATTTTGGCTATTCTCCACAAAAGCATTAAACCTATACTCTTGGTTGGTATTTATCTCAAAATCTGACTTTTTGCCCAATAGCTGAAAACTTTTTAGATACATAATCGGACTAAGGCCAAGGGTATAGTTTTTGATTTTATAAAACAAAAAAACTCGGCCTCCTCGCATGAGTGGGCTATAAAAAGGGTTATTTTTGTTGTAATGAAAATTATTCTGTTGTCTATAAAAACCTTCTACCCAAAGGTCTATTTTGGGGCTTAGGGGTTTGATGAACATGAGCCTATTCCAAGATGTAAAGTGTTGGTAGTCTTGTGATTGCGATTTATTAATACCCATAAAGCCGAGTACAACAAGATATATTACGATTTTGGTTTTCATAAACAAACGTTTTATCTTTTGCTGGGGCTTGTATGTAGCTGAGTAGTTACTCAATTTAATCAATTATTCAAAAAATATGAAAAAAGATATTGCCTTCCCCAAAGTAGAGGGCGTAAAAGTGGCTATTGTATTTGAGCAAAATGAAGAAGCCGAATTTCCGCTATGGAACGTGTACCTGTTAAACGAATTGTCCGAAGCCATTGAGGGTGTAATGATAAGTGCCAAGGGTTATGGCTTTAAAGAAGGCCAACCTCAAAAAACGGCAATACTCCGCCATTCGTTAGGGAAAATCCTACCTCAAAACCACGCCATGATAGAAGCCATTAGTGAGGAGGTTTTTCATTTAAATAATGAATACTGGGTGAGTTATTTTATTGATAATCAGTTGTTTGATAAAAAATTCATTTTCCTTCCCGAAAGTATCATCAAGCAAAATGTAGTGTATATCAAGGCTTTGGGCAAGTACGGAATATTACATGAATAGCAGATGGGGTTTTGGCTCGGAGCGAAGACCCCACCTGTCAAAATCTATTCAAAGGCACTAGCCAAACCGCCCAATACCGAACCGCCTTCTTTGCGGCCAGCGTTGTAGGGCATCAATACATTGGCTAGTTTGGACAATGGCATGGATTGTATCCAAACTCGGCCAGTACCACGCAGGGTTGCCAAAAAGATACCCTCGCCCCCAAATACCATTGATTTTAGATTACCCGACCGCTGTATGTCATAATTGATTTGAGGCTCAAAAGCCACCAAACAGCCTGTGTCTAGTCTTAGGGTTTCGTTGTTGAGGTATTTTTCGATAACCACGCCCCCAGCATGAACAAAAGCCATGCCATCGCCTTGGATTTTTTCGAGTATAAAACCCTCTCCGCCAAAAAAGCCACTTCCTAGTTTTTGGTTGAAGGTTATCGAAATTTTAGTGCCAAGGGCTGCACACAAAAAACTATCTTTTTGTGCAATGAGGGTGTTGTTTGGAATAGTGGCCAGGTTAATAGGAATAACCGTACCAGGGTGTGGGGCGGCAAAAGCAACTTTTTTCTTGCCTGTACCACGATTGGTAAAATGGGTCATAAAAATACTCTCGCCCATCAAGGCACGAGAACCCGCCTGAAAAATCTTACCCAAAATGCTTTGGCCAGCCTCCGAACCATCGCCCATTTTGGTTTCAAACTGTATGCCGTCTTCCATAAATAACATAGAACCCGCCTCGGCAATTACGGTTTCGTTGGGGTCTAGTTCAATCTCTACAATTTGGATATCTTCGCCAATTATCTTGTAGTCTATTTCGTGGGATTTCATGGTTTTTTGTTTTAGGTTGTATCTTGCAAAAAAAGTAAAACGTAGTTTCGAAGCTGTTTAAACTTATTTCTCTCTGCCAAAATTGACTCTTTTTCAACTAGACTTTAGCTTTTTTATCGACCGTAGCCCCGCTACTTTCGTTCCACTACGGCTCAAAAACCTTCGCCTAGTCGAAAAATAGCCTAATTTTGACTTAAAATTAAAAGTTTAAACAGCTTTTCCAAAAATAATAGATAAAACTAAATAATTTAACACAAAATGAACATTCTTGAAAATTTACAAAAAGGATTTGCCTCCAACACCGCTCGTTTAGATAAAATAATGGCTCAAATGAATTACGACGAAAGCCATTTTAGGGCCTATGGCAATACAAATCCCTTGATTTGGCAAATCGGTCACCTTAATTATGTGAGAAATACCATCACAAAATTGCTGGATAGTAGTGCCAAGCTGGAATTGATGGAGGCCGAGAAAGAACTTTTTGGCCCACAGTGCCAGATTCAACACCACGAATTGTATCCAAAACCAGAGGTATTGATGGAGGTTTTTAAGCAGCGAGGTAGCCGTATTATCGAAATGCTAAAAACCACAACAGCCGAAACTTGGGCTGCCGAAAGCCCTTTTGCTCATCTTGCGTTTTTTGGGCCTAGTCGTGGCGAACAGATTTACGGTTTTTTCTTGCACGAAAACCAACACCTAGGCGAGGCTAATATGGTTAAGAATATTATCTTGAAAAATAGAACAACCGAAACCGTCGGGTAAAAACTAACTTGATAAAAGCGAAAGGGTTAAGGGCAAGTAGATTAAGGGCTGCAACTGTAATCCTTCTAATATCGAAGGGTTACAGCCGCAGTCGTCAGATTTTGTTAATTTATGGCTTATGACTTAATATTCCTTTTTGCCCTTAGTGCCTTACTTTCTTGTTTTTTGGCTATCAATCCATTTTTTGATTTAACAACCCAACTTGCTATAAAACAAGCACTTAGGTAATAAATAAGAAAAGGAAAGCCAAACAATTCTATGCCCATGATACTACCAGCCAAGGGGGTTTTGTTGGTGCCTGCAAAAACCGCAACGAAGCCCAAGGCCGCCATCAGGTCTGGGGGGGAGTGGCTAAAAGCCCCTAGTATATTGCCCAAACTAGCTCCGATAAAAAACAAGGGCGTAACCTCGCCACCTCTAAAACCCGTACCTAAGGTAATGGCCGTGAAGAAGAGTTTCCAAAACCACGAAAAGGGCCTAACACCTTCTGGCCTAAAGCTAGAAACAATACTGGCATCTTGTAAATTGGGGCTATTAACACCCAAACCCAAATAGCTTTTTGTATCCAAAAAATAAGTGAGAACAATAAGCAATAAACCTCCTACAAAAGGTATTAAATAGGCTATTTTGATGTGTTTTTTGCTTTGTGTTTTGATGCTTTCTTGAAGGCCAGAAAACAGGTTTGCCACAAGACCAAAACAGATACTGGCCACAACGATTTTGCAGAAGAGTAAGCCCGAAAATGAAAAGAAATAAGGAAGATTTGTGGGTGGGGTTACGTGGTATGGCGTATGCACTACGCCCAAGGCCATACAAGCCCAGTGTGCCAAAAAAGCCGAAACCAAGCACGGAACAATGGCTTTGTAATCTATTTTGTTTACAACTAATATTTCTATGGCAAAGATAGTTCCTGTGAGGGGTGTACCAAAAACTGCCCCAAAACCTGCGGAAATGCCCATTCTTAGCAAAATACGATGTTGGTTTTCGGCCAAACCTAAGCTACGGCCAAGGCTATTGGCCAAGCCCCCACCCATTTGTAGGGCTGTGCCTTCTCTGCCTGCCGAGCCTCCAAAAAGGTGGGTAATAAGGGTAGAGAGCAATATAAAACCTGCCAAACGGTGCGGAACTTCGTGGTTTGGGTTTTGGATTTTGTTGTAGATAAGTTG
>JAYWHL010000452.1:0-7209 GCA_043777715.1 Cytophagaceae bacterium
AGATAATCCCACTCGCTATTATTTTGAATTTCAACAATAATTAATTCTTTTTTGGCATTCAAGGCCAACAAATCTACTCGATTATATTTTTGATTGACATCGTTTTGGTTGCTTTCGCTTTCCAAAATTTGCTCTATCACAATATCTTCTTTGAGCAATTCAGACAAAAAACCTTCTAAAACACCAAAGTTAGCTTTGTTGCGTAAGAGGCGTTTCATGGCCCAATCAAAACGTATTAAATTTTTAAGTTTCATTTTTTTTACTGTAATTATCTCAAAACTAATCAAAAAAAGTATTCCTTCAAATAATTATTTACCAAAGTCGATTTGGGCAAATCATCAATTTCGTCAAGTGAATAGGCTCTTAATGCTGATAAAAAATCTGGCGTAAATTCCTGATTTACAATAAGATGATTAAAAGTTGTATGTATTTTTTGATGAGTCAGCACGTGAATGTTTGGTTTGGTTTGATGTTGTATGACGGCATTGGGCAAAATTTGTGCTAGAAATGGGTCCCTGGCTAGTTCATCAATGTCGAGATTTTTATGACTTTCTATCAAATAAAAATCATACATACCCGCCCAAATATCTTTCTCATTTCGTTTTTTCAGCCAAATTTTTTGGTTGTTTTCAATGACGATATAATTAAAAAATCGATTTTTGATACTTATTTTCTTGTTTTTGATTGGCAAAATGCCCTGTCGGCCAGTATTATTTGCCACACAAACATCATTAAAAGTACAAAACATACACTTTGGTGCCACTGGCACACACTGCAAAGCCCCCAGTTCCATCATGGCTTGGTTATGGGTGTCGGCTTCGGTATCTGGCAATAAACTGTTGGCTAATTTAATAAATATTTTTTGGGCTTGGCTCGAAGCAATGTCGGTTTCTTCGCCAAAAACTCTTGACAATACTCGATACACATTGCCATCAAGCACGGCCACTTTTTCGTTAAAAGCCAACGACGCTATGGCCGCTGCTGTGTAAGGGCCTATTCCTTTTAGTTTTAAGAGACCAGCATAATTATCAGGAAATATACCACCATGTTCTTCGACCACAATTTTGGCCGTTTGGTGTAAGTTTCTTGCCCTAGAATAATAACCAAGCCCCTGCCAAAGCCTCAGAACGTCTTGTTCTTGGGCAGTAGCGAGGTCGTTTATGGTAGGGAATTGTGTTATAAATTTTTGATAATAAGGCAAACCCTGTACCACACGAGTTTGTTGAAGAATAACCTCGGAAAGCCAAATATAATAAGGGTTTTGGGTATGCCGCCAAGGCAAGTCTCGTTTGTGTGATTGATACCAAATCCGAAGGCGAAACGAAAATTCTTGGGGGCTAATAAGGCTTTGCACAGTTTTTTTTGATACAAAAATATTGAAAAGAAAGCACATTGCCTTAGATTGGCCAAAGAAGATTAAAGCCGATTTACCCCGATTGAACTACAAAATATATAGAACAAAACGAAAGAAATATTGGCAAAATCCTAATAACTAAGGTATTACAACAAAAAACATAAATATTATTTTATCAATACACTTGTTAAAACAGGCGGAAAGAACTACTTTTGCACCTCTCTAAAAAAAAGAGCCATCCCCAAAAATAAAATTGTTATTAATAACTTAAACATTTAGAAACCGTGACTAAAGCAGATGTAATTGCAAAAATTTCAGAAAACACAGGGCTAGAAAAAACTGATGTTTCGACCACACTAGAAAATTTTTTCGAGGTAGTAAAAGAAAGCCTTGCCAAACAAGAGCCTATCTATGTAAGAGGTTTTGGTAGTTTTATAAACAAAAAACGTGCAGAAAAAGTAGCTCGTAATATCTCTAAAAACACCTCTATCACTATCCCGTCTCATTTTATACCTTCGTTCAAACCTGCCAAAGTGTTTGTTGAACAAGTAAAAACAGAAGCGAAATAATTCGAGTTCTCCCAAAAACAGTTGTTAGTTTGTTGTTTCAGCCATCAAAAATCTAGGTATGAATAAAAGTTTCTTGTCCGTTTCGGTGCTTGCAGTAGCCATTACGGCTGGGTTATATGCCCTGCCGAAAGTGGTAATAAACACCAAAGACAAGGAATTGAAACAGTCCGAGGCTAGTAGTACAAACACAAACAAACAAGAGGCGGCCTCGCACCAAGCACCAATCCCTGCCGATAAGCAAAAGATAATAACTGATGCCAAAAAGCAATGGACGAATGCTACCGACAAAGCTGCTAGGCTGAAAGCCGCCGAAATTATACTGAGAACCTACGTAGAGGTAAGTAAGTTTGACAGTGCGGCCTATTTTGCCGAACAAATGGCAAGCCTAGACCCCAGCGAACGTAGTTTTTTAAGAACGGGCGATGCCTATTATGGAGCGTTTCAGTTTGCAGTAGAGCCTCTGAAGGCAGAGAAAATGGGAGAAAACGCAAGAACTTTCTACAAAAAAGCCATTGACCTTAATCCCAATCTTTTAGAAGCCAAAACCAATATGGCCATGACGTATGTGAGTACGCCAACGCCCATGAGCGGTATTTTGCTTTTGAGAGAGGTATTAGATGAAAGTCCAAACTTTGAACCTGCTTTGTTTAACCTTGGCGTGCTTTCTATGCAGTCCAAGCAATACGACAAGGCCGTAGGAAGGTTTAAGAAAATACTTGAAAAAAATCCAAGCAGCACCAAGGCTCAATTTTATTTGGGAATATGCTGGGTCGAAATGGGTAAAAAAGAAGAAGCACGGGATTTGTTAAGCAAAGTACAGGCCACCGAAAAAGACCCTGCTATCCAAGCTGCGATTAAAGAAACTTTAGAAAAATTATAATGGGCAACGAAGCCCCCAAACGATTAAACTTTTAACACTATGCCTTGCGGAAAGAAAAGAAAAAGACACAAAATTGCTACGCACAAGCGTAAAAAACGCCTAAAGAAAAATAGACACAAGAAAAAATAGTTTCTTCTTGATTTCGGGTTTTGAGTTGTAGGAATATTATTAAGTAGGTTTGAGATTGTTCAGGCCAACACTAAGATAGTAAAACCAAAAACTCAAAACCCGATTGTTTTTAAATCATTTTTTTAACCTCAAAACACTGGCTTCAGTACACATTGAGTAACGAACTAATCATCAGTTCTACGCCGAAAGGAGATAGAATAGCCCTCTTGCAAGACAAGCGGATTGTTGAATATCACCTTGAGCAAAGCGAACCGCACTTTACCGTTGGGGACATCTACCTTGGTACAGTAAAAAAGTTGGTTACAGGATTAAATGCTGCTTTCATTGACATTGGTTACGAAAAAGATGCCTTTCTACATTATTTAGACCTTGGGCCAAACATCAATTCGTTAAATAAATTTACGAAAGATGTAATAGCCAAAAGGGTACAGTCGGGCAGACTGGACTCCTTTAAATTAGAACCCCAAATCGAAAAATTTGGAAAAATTGACGAAACAATCCAAAAAGGAAATCCAATTTTGGTGCAGATTGTCAAAGAACCAATTTCGACCAAAGGCCCCCGACTTTCCTGCGATATTTCTATTGCTGGGCGTTATCTAGTCTTAGTTCCGTTTTCAAATGCCGTAAATATTTCCAAAAAAATAACGAGCAAACAAGAACGTCAGCGTTTACAAAAACTGATGTATTCTATTAAGCCTCAAAACTTTGGTGTAATTATCAGAACGGTAGCAGAAGGAAAATCTGTTGAGGAACTAGACCGAGACCTTGGCACAATGATGGCTAAGTGGGAAGCGGGCATGAAAAATCTTAGGGAGGCAAGACCCCGAGACAAAGTACTTGGTGAAATGAGCAGGGCGTCGTCTATCTTGAGAGATTTACTAAACGATAGCTTTGACAATATTACCATAGACGATGACAATATTTATCGAGAAGTGAGCGACTACATTCATAGTATTGCCCCCGACAAGGACAAAATTGTGAAGCATTATCAAGGAAAAAACAAACTTTTCGAGCAATTTGGTATCGAAAAACAACTAAAAACCTTGTTTGGTCGCTCGGTTAGTTTGCAGGGTGGTGGATATTTGATTATCGAACACACCGAAGCCCTACACGTGATAGACGTAAACAGTGGGAATAAATCGAGCCAAGAAGACGGCCAAGAAGAAACCGCCCTGAGCGTAAACACAGAAGCAGCCAAAGAAATAGCCAGACAGTTGAGGCTTAGAGACATGGGCGGGATTATTGTCATTGATTTTATTGACATGAAAAAAGCCGATAACAAAAAGCTGATTCAAGACATTATGAGGCAAGAAATGAAGGGCGACCGCTCTAAGTTCACGATTTTGCCATTAACAAAGTTTGGGCTGATGCAGATTACCCGCCAGCGTGTTCGCCCAGAAATGAATATTAAGACCGTTGAAACCTGCCCCACGTGCAACGGCACTGGCTCTATTTCGGCAAGTATTGCTGTTTCAGACCAGATTGAGACTAATGTAGAATACATCTTGAGTAGCCAAAACGAAAGCGGTGTGAGTATCTTGCTCCACCCCTATTTGCACGCTTATTTTACGGCGGGTTTCCCGTCTAAACGTATGAAATGGTATTTTAAACACCGAAAGTGGATAAATCTTATCAAAGATTCATCGTTGGGGGTTACAGAGTATCATCTTCATAACAAACAAGGCGAACAAATAGACATTAACGGATAAATAGAACGCCAAGAGCCGCATCAATTAGATGTGGCTCTTGTTTTTGTAGCTGATTATCAATCAATTATTATCTTCTTCTTCTTTTTTGGCGGTTTTGCTATCGTATATTATTTTGCCTGTGTTGTCATATTCTGTCAAAACGATGGCTTCGGTTTCGTCATATTTTGTTTTGCCATATTGGGTTACTTTCTTGGTGCGGCCTCCTCGGCCAAACTTATGGTATTCTCGCCAACGACCAATTTTTATACTGTCTTCAAATCGCCCTTCTTCGGCCATGAGTCCCGTATCAAAAAACGCCCAATACTCGCCCGAAACCTTGCCATAATTTACAGGAATCACTTCTTTAATTTTGGTTTTGGCTTCGTCATAATAACTTATTTTAGAATCGGCCAAAAAACCCTTGCTCCAGCGAGTTTTGTCGGTAAGGGCATAGTCGCCGTCTTGTTCTTTACTATATTTTTCCCAACGGCCATGCTTCGTTCCTAAATAATAAAAACCTTCTTCTACCAATTCATCTCCCACATATTTTTTGTAGGGTCCGTGCATAATTTGAGGGTTGTCGGTTTCTTTTATTACGGCATTTGTTATTCTATTGCCACGGGCATCAAACCAATAAATATCTCGTACATATTTACTGATTTCTTCATCGCCTTTCAATACATAAAACTCTGATACGGTAGCCCTATCGCCCGAACCTAGCTGCATGGTTTGTCTGTAAACAGCATAGTCTTCGTAATCTTTACCGTTGAATGTTTTCTTTTTGGGCGTATTTACATTCCCTCTGGTTTTACGGTCTTTGATAAGTTTCAGGCCCAAGTCGGGTAAGGTAGTGGTGTTTAAATCCGTTGATTTCGATTGCCCACCTGCACTGGCATTAGCACCAATATTTGCTGTGGGCAAAACGGCTTTTTTGTTCAATTTACCATTTTCGTCCACCAAGGCTTTGCCACCGTTACTAAGGTCAAAATTTTCGCTCAATGTTCCCAAAAGCCCTTTTTTCTTAGCTTTGGGGTCGGTTAATGGTTTTTTGCCCGTCGAAAACAACGTACTATCAATTTTTTGTTGAGCCAGTAATACTGATTCCCCAAAAAGACAAACCACGAGGGTAAGCCACGATATTCTAAAAATAAAAGCACTCATTCTGTCTTGGTTTTGTTAATTTTGTAACGCAAATTAATCAGAAATATTTTCTAAACCGTATTATAAGTAGGTGCGATGAATATTGAACGACGTACTTAGCTCCAAACACCTTATAATCAAGCAATTATAAATAACCCATAAAATGTCCGTTAGTGATGTTTTATCCAAACTAGAATTATGAACAAAAACGCCAAAATTTATATTGCAGGCCACCGAGGTATGGTAGGTTCGGCCATTTATAGACGTTTACAAAGCCTTGGTTTTGAGAACTTTATCCTTAAAACTTCTACCCAATTAGACCTCCGCAACCAGGCACAAGTAGCTACTTTTTTTGAAGAAGAAAAACCAGATTATGTATTTTTGGCAGCGGCCAAAGTAGGGGGCATTGTGGCCAACAATACGTACAGAGGCGAGTTTTTGTATGAAAATTTAATGATTCAAAACAACGTTATTCATTCGGCCTATTTGTCGGGGGTTACGAAATTGATGTTTTTGGGGTCGTCTTGTATTTACCCAAAACTTGCCCCACAACCCCTACACGAAAACGCCCTGCTGACAGGCACCCTAGAGCCTACCAACGAGCCGTATGCCATTGCCAAAATTGCAGGAATAAAAATGTGCGAAGCCTACCGCAGCCAATATGGTTGTGATTTTATATCGGTGATGCCTACCAATCTGTACGGCCCCAACGACAATTATGACCTAGAGAAATCGCACGTATTGCCAGCCCTGATTCGTAAATTTCATGAGGCCAAAATAAATAATATGCCTAGTGTGGAGGTTTGGGGAACGGGTTCGCCCCTGCGGGAATTTATGCACGCCGAAGATTTGGCCGATGCCTGTTGTTTTTTGATGGAAAATTATAGCGAAGCGGGTTTTATAAACATAGGGTCGGGCGAGGAAACGTCTATCAAAAACCTAGCCGAAACCGTTATGAAAATAGTAGGTTTTGAAGGACAGTTGGTTTGGAACACCGACAAGCCCGACGGAACTCCCCGCAAATTGATGGACGTAAGTCGCTTGCATTCATTGGGTTGGCAACATAAAATACATTTAGAAGAAGGCATAAAACGAACCTATCAAGAGATAATCTCTGGCCAAAACAAGGCTTGGTAGGGGCGGGTCAAAGGTGAAAGGATTAAAAGGTAATGGGCAAGAGGGTTAAATGGTTAAGGATGAGAGGGTTAATGGGTAAGGGAAAGCGGATTGAAGAATTAAATGGCGAATGTGTTTGCTGAGAAACGAATGCCTTTTCCGTGGTTGGTGGCTCACCAAACACCTTTGCGAAAGCAATACTCTCAAACAAATTTCTAAAATAAGTTTTCGTACGAATTATAGTTGAACCACAAAAATCTAATCATGGAAAATACACATTGCCCAAAATGTAAGTCCGAAAAGTGGATGATAGATATGGGTCTGTGGGCATCG
>JAYWHL010000453.1:0-7208 GCA_043777715.1 Cytophagaceae bacterium
ATAGACTGGAGCGAAACCCAAAACCCCGATGTAAATACAATGACCGTGGCGGCAGGCGAAAACCTTTACCAAAAATTTACGGTGTTGAGACGTAGCCCCAAAAATCTACTGATATTGGTGGATTCGTCTCATGCAAAACTGTTTAAGGGCTTAAAAAATTTCTTCAAAAACGGCACAGAATCCGCTCAAAAAAACGGAGGTTCTAGCCAAATTTGGATACTGGGTAATAGCACCGTAGCCAACACTTTTAGTATCAAAATTAAACAAAATATAAGCGAAAAAACCCTACAAAATGTGGTGGGAATAATAGAAGGTAAAAGCAAAAAGGCAGAACAGGTAATATTTTCGGGGCATTACGACCATATCGGTTTTTTGAAAGCCGTTGATGGGGATAGCATCGCCAACGGTGCCGACGACGACGCCTCTGGAACAACGGCGGTTATTGCCCTAGCCAAGCACTTCAAACAAACAAACGATAACGAAAGAACGCTCGTGTTTGTGGCCTTTACCGCCGAAGAAGTAGGCGGTTATGGCTCTAAGTATTTTTCTGAAAACATGAAGCCAGAGGCCGTAATGGCCATGTTTAATATCGAAATGATAGGCAAAGAATCTAAATTTGGTAGAAATACGGCCTTTATCACAGGTTATGAAAAAACAGATTTTGGCAAAATTCTTCAACATAATTTAGCAAACACCGACTTCACGTTTCACCCAGACCCTTATCCTACGCAACGATTATTTTATCGGTCCGACAATGCCACCTTGGCTCGTTTGGGCGTACCAGCACACACTATATCGACCGACCAAATAGACATTGATAAGTTTTATCATTCCGTAAACGATGAGTTTGAAACCCTGGCCGTTGATAACATCGTGCAAACCATCAAGGCCATTGCCCTAAGCGCCAAAAGTATTATTGCAGGCACCGAAACCCCACAGCGGGTAAAAAAAGAAGACGTGGATTAGTACTATGATGCAACGGAAAAAATAAATACGAAGTACTTGTTCAAAAATTAGCTTATTTTATTTTGCTGAGTGCTTGACAATTTTACAAAATGTAGCATAACGCAGAGGTTTGTCTAAGAATATTGCTTTCGCAAAAGGTGTTTGGTGAGCCATCAAACACGGAAAAGGAACAGAAGTGTTTCCAATAACAAAATGCCATTGGAAACACAGACCAACAAAAAGCCCAAACTCCTTAATAACTAAAGAGTTTGGGCTTTGAATTTGCAAATTGTTTAGAAAAAGCCAAGACATTGTCTATACTCTTTTGGCGAGGTTGCAGATTCACTTTATTTAGGGCTTGCTTTACATCTACGATGTCCAAATAAAACATCAGTAAATCAGAATCGCCCATCATCGCATCTTCGATGTGGCTATTTTCTTCTTGGGTGGTTTCGTCATAAACATAACGAATTACATCATTTTGCGTAAAGGTTTGTATCATAGTTTGGTATTGAATGTTTGCCCATCATTTTCCGAAGATTGATGAGAGCATAACGCATTCTTCCCAAAGCGGTGTTGATACTTACCCCAGTAGCATCGGCAATTTCCTGAAAACTCATGTCTTCATAGTGCCGCATTACCAAAACCTCTCGCTGTTGGTCGGGTAGGCTTTTGATAAGACTCCTGAGGTGTTCGTGTGTTTCTTGCTTAATCTGCAAAGTTTCGTAAGATTCTTCTGCAAAATCTAGCGTGTTAAACACAGGTGTACCGTCTTCAAACACAATAGTTGGGTAGCGTTTGTCTCGACGGAAATAATCAATAGCCATGTTGTGTGCTATCCTAACTATCCACGGAAGAAATTTTCCTTCTTCGTTGTATCGGCCAGATTTTATCGTTTCAACGGCCTTGATGAAAGTTTCCTGCATCAAATCCTCTGCGATGTATTGATCTTTTACGATGAGATAGACGGTTGTATAAACCTTAGACTTGTAGCGATTGACGAGGTGTTCGAAAGCCTTTTCATTACCACGAATATAAAGCGATATAAGCTCACTGTCGTTAACTTGGATTTTTCCCATTTTAATCTTCTGTTTAGTTAACGTAGAGCTTTATATCAAATTGTGGTTCTCCTTATTTTTTTTGAGTGAAAAGTAAATATTTTCTTGAAGTATGAATCAAATATGTGGGTTTGTCTCTAAAAATCCAAATCATGTAGCTACTTTTTTGTACTCTTTAACAAATAATTAACACTTTTTCGAGACTTTCAGTTACCATTATTTTTGTAAAATATTGATAATCAACTATTTATATTTTTTACACAAATGTCAAATTTTCAAAAATATTTTACGGAATTTTAAATTTGATGAATGGCTCAACAAAGTAATTGAATCGTTTTGGTAGAAATCCTATGGGAAGTATTGCAAACGTTTTCGGTTGAGAATAAGAATAGAATCGTTTTACCTTACTTAACATTTGTTGAATTATTTCAAGAAGAATAACTTCAAGGTCTGGTTGTTTAGATACCACCCAAGGGCAATACACTTAGTCAAAATATTTGGATTGAGTAAATAATTTTGTTTATACAAATCTATGGTCGTATTTTTATTTTCTTTCAATTCATAAACACTCTCTTTAATGCAATACTTAGGCATAGACATTGGTGGCACGAACGTAAAAATGGGTATCGTTGATGCCAAAACGGGCCAAATCGAAAATTTTTATAGCCATGATACTATCTCTTGGCGAAAATCTGGCCACTTTGTAGAGCGTCTTGGCGATGCCATTTCGATACAACTACACGAATATCCCACCGTAAAAAAAGTGGGGATAGGTATTCCTGGCATGACCGACCGAGAACGCACAACGGCCATTGAAATAACGGCCATTCCAGAACTAAACGGCAGCCCGATTGTATCAGAACTAAGAACAAGGTTTGAAGGCGTAGATTTTTATTTAGAAAACGATGCCAATGCCGCCGCCTTGGGTGAGTTTTATTTTGGAGAAGAACAAATAGACGAAAGTTATATTTTTATAACCCTTGGCACGGGCGTTGGGGGGGCGGCTATTCTCAACAAAAAAGTATTTGTTGGGGGGCGGGGCAATGCCATGGAGCCTGGCCATACGCCTTCGGCCAATGGCAAGGTTTTGGAACGCAATATTGGCAAAGTAGAACTCCTAGAAATGGCCACTGTTATGCGTACAAGCTATATTGGCGACACCAGACTGGCCAACGATGGTACGATTTCGACGGTTGCTTTGGTGGCTGCGGCCATGGAAAAAGACCCCTTGGCTTTACAAATTTTTGAGAAAGTAGGCCAATTATTAGGCGAAGAACTTTGCCACATGATTGCCATTTTAGACATCAATCTTATTTTGATTGGCGGAGGAATATCGGCTTCTTTCGATTTTATTATGCCTGCCTTGATGCAAAAACTAGACTACTGGCTAACCAAATATCATCGCAACGGCCTAATCATAAAGCGAGCCACCCTAGGCAATGATGCTGGTTTGCAGGGGGCAGCATCGCTTTGTTTTTAGAAAAGAACTAACGACTGTTCAAACAAAAGCCCGTTCAAATTATGAACAGGCTTTTGTTTGAAAAAACGCTATTTAGGAAAAAGTGTTTTGTCTAGCCCAGGAATTAGCCTTAGGGCATTTTGGTAATATACTTTTTTGAGGATAGCATCAGGCAAACCTAGGCCGTACATTCGCCAAAAGGCATGGTATTTTTTGTGATATGGGAAATACTCGTCTTCTGATTCTAATACCCTAAAATAAGTAGCGTATTCTTCGGGAACCCAAGAGTCTTTGCCCATCAAAATTCGGTCTTGATATTTGGCAAAAAACTTATTGGCGGTTTTGGGTTGGCGGCCAAGTTCGGCAATAACTGCTCCAATTTCTACATTTACGTTGGGCAGGGCTGTAAGTAAACTATCCAATTTTTGCAAATTATTAGGCAACCAAGCCATGTGTGCCGCAATAAATTTGGTGTTGGGGTTGTTTCTAAACACGTTTTGTTGCTGGGCCATGAGGTCTTGCCAGCCAAATCCGCTTTCGCCTTGCTTGCGTCTTGGGTGTAGTTTTAGTTCTAACCAACGCTCGTTATACCTATCCATTGGGTCCCAAAACGATTTAGGGTCAGCGGTATGTATCAGCACAGGAACACCCAATTGGCCTGCCTTTGCCCAGATGGGATTTAGGCGGGGGTCGTCCACGGCAATGGTATTGCCTTTGTTGTCTTTTACATTAAAGCCCAAATTTTTATATACTTTTAGGCCACAAGCCCCTTTTTTTACGTCTTCTTCTAATAGTTTCACGGCTTTTTCTGTCCAACCTTCCTCGCCTAGTCCACCAAAGTTAATATTTGTAAAAATGGCGATTCTCCCTTTGCCATTTTCTTTGGCATTTTTCAAAACACCGTCCAAAAACACCGTACTTTCGTCGGCACTATTGGTCCAGCCACGGCCACTAAGGTTTACCATCAAGCCCATATTTAGGGCGTCCATTTGTGCCAAAAGTGCCTTGAGGTCTTGTTTGTTCATCTCGTACTGATGATTATGCACGTCGATAAACGGGAATTTGGCACGTTTTATAATGTGTTCTTCTACTTTTAGGGTAGAAATGGGGTCGTATTCTTCAAAACCAAGGGGCATTTCTGCGGGTTTGGGGCTTGGTGTTTGAGCCAAACAAATTTGACCAAAATAAACCCAAAAAATGAAGGTTGAAAGCGTTAAGGTTTTCATATTTATTAAAATTTTGTACTCATTTATAAAAAAAGAAAGATTGATTTTAACGACCATCACAAGCGATACATCACTTGTTCTACCATTGATTTTTTCCAAGTGGCAAACGTTCCTTCTATTATTTTTTGGCGTGCTTGTTCCACCAACCAAAGATAAAAAGTGAGGTTATGAACACTGGCAATTTGAGCGGCCAGCATTTCTTCTGATTTCATCAGATGCCTCAGATAAGCCTTTGAATAAAAGGTACTTACATATCCGCCAAGGCCAATATCAATGGGACTAAAATCGTTTTTCCATTTTTCGTTTCTGATATTCACAATACCTGAGGTTGTGAACAACATACCGTTGCGAGCATTGCGGGTGGGCATCACACAATCAAACATATCAATACCCAAGGCTATACATTCGAGAATATTGGCGGGAGTACCTACGCCCATCAAATAACGGGGTTTATCCTTTGGTAAAATATCGGTTACGAGTTCGGTCATTTCGTACATCATTTCGGCAGGTTCGCCCACCGACAAGCCCCCAATGGCATTGCCTTCTCGCTCAAACGAGGCGATTACCTCGGCCGACTGTTTTCTTAAATCTTTATAAACACTGCCTTGCACAATTGGGAAAAGTGTTTGCTCGAAATCATAAACGGGCTGGGTAGTATCAAAATGATTACAACAGCGTTTTAGCCAGCGGTGGGTTAGTTCCATCGAGGTTCGGGCATAGCCATATTCGCATGGATAGGGCGTGCATTCGTCAAAAGCCATGATAATATCGGCGCCAATAATTCGCTGAATATCCATCACTCCTTCTGGCGAGAATACATGAGTAGAGCCGTCTATATGCGACTTAAAAGTTACGCCTTCTTCTTTGATTTTACGACCCGTTCCCGACAACGAATAAACTTGATACCCACCCGAATCAGTAAGCATGGGGCGGTCCCAGCCATTAAATTTGTGCAAACCGCCCGCCTCTTGAATAATATCTAGGCCAGGCCGCAAGTACAGATGATAGGTATTACCCAAAATAATTTGAGCTTTTATGTCGTCTTTTAACTCTCGTTGATGTACGGCTTTTACCGTACCTGCCGTGCCAACGGGCATAAAAATTGGCGTTTGGATAGCCCCATGAGCCGTTTGGATAAGCCCTGCACGTGCTTTTGAGTGAGTATCTTGTGCTTGAAGATTAAATTTCATATTTTTTTTAGGTTGCTACTTGATAAATAGCGGGTAAATTTCGGCCTAGTTGGTCATAGTCCAAACCATAGCCAATCACAAATCGGTTTTCTATGGCAAATCCTACGTATTTTAACAAAACAGGCACTTTGGTTGCTGCGGGTTTGTGCAACAAGGTGGCTACTTGTATCGAAGCTGGTTTTTGGGCGGTAATTTGCCCCATTATTTCAACCATCGTTAGGCCCGTATCCACGATGTCTTCTACAATGATAACATCTCGATTTTCGAGGTTTTCGGCAAGACCCAAAATAGATTTTACTTGCCCCGAAGATTCTGTTTTTTGATAAGACGAAACCCTAATAAACGTTATTTCTACTGCTATATCGATGGCCTTCATCAGTTCGGAAGCAAACATAAATGCTCCGTTGAGTACCACCACCAACAAAGGTTTGCGGCCTGAATAGTCGGAACTGATTTGTAAACCGAGGGCTTTGATACGACTTTCGATGTCGGTTTGACTAATAAACGGCTCAAAATTTTTGTCGTGAATGGTGGTCATGTGGGTTAGATATTCGAGAGACTTTGGTCAAAATATAAATTTCTTACAAAAGTAATGAACAATGAGTGCCTTTAACCAAAATTACGGTCAAGTTTGATATAAGTACACACAAAATGAACCACAAAGATTTAAGATTCGGTTTTTTAGGTCTTGATTAATTTCACTTAATTGTTTTACTTCAAACTCCAAATTTCAAGCCCTTTTCCAAACCAAAATCTACCAAAAAAGCCCTTCTACAAGCGTAAAAGGGCTTTTTCAAAATATGAGTAATTTGTTAAAAATCGACTTCCATCGAAAACACCTCATATTTTGGGGCGTTTTCTTCTTCTGCTTGTTTCATTACGCCCGATTTTTGATATTCTCCCACTCGTTTTTCAAAGAAATTGGTTTTGCCTTGTAGCGAAATCATTTCCATAAAATCAAATGGATTGGTCACGTTATAAATCTTAGGGCAGTTTAAGGCTACCAAAAGCCTATCGGCTACATACTCAATGTATTGGTTCATCAAATCAGAATTCATGCCTATCAGTCGCACTGGCAAAGCATCGGTAACAAATTCTTGCTCAATGGCCACGGCATCTCTAATAATTTCGGTTACTCGCTCAATCGGTAATTGATGAATGATATGGTCGGTGTAGAGCAAACAGGCAAAGTCGCAGTGCAGACCTTCGTCTCTTGAGATAAGTTCGTTAGAAAAAGCCAAACCTGGCAAAAGACCTCTTTTTTTCAACCAAAAAATAGAACAAAACGAACCCGAAAAGAAAATACCCTCTACGGCTGCAAAAGCAATGA
>JAYWHL010000454.1:0-2596 GCA_043777715.1 Cytophagaceae bacterium
AGTTTTGCTAAAAAGAGACGATTTAATTTCTGAACAATTTGTTGGTAATAAATTTAGAAAATTAAAGTATAACCTATTAGAAGCCAGTAAATTAGGTTCAAAAACGTTAATATCGTTTGGCGGAGCATATTCTAATCATTTAAAGGCTTTTACAAGCATCGGGCCATTGTTTGGGTTTGAAACGATATGTTTTGTAAGGGGCGAAGAGTTGGACGAGGAATCTAATTTAATTTTACAAAATGCTAATAATCAAAGTGTTAAATTGATTTTTGTTGATAGAGAACGTTACAAAAACAAAGAAAAATTGCTTGAGCAATTGGATGTGGAAGCCTACGTTATTCCAGAAGGCGGTACAAATCGGTTTGCCATATTGGGAATAGGGGAGATGATAGATGAAATTTTGGTAGATTGTACTCCAACACATATCTGTACGGCTACGGGTACGGGTGGAACTTTTGCGGGAATTTTGGCTAAAAATCTAATAAATGTGAAAATTTTAGGATTTTCTTCTTTCAAAAAAAACAACGAAATCGAAGCGTTATTACTCGCAAACCAAATCGACAATACCAACTTTGAAATTATCAATCGTTATGCCTTTGGGGGATATGGCAAAACAAAACCCGAACTTTTAGGATTTATCAATCAATTTTATAAAGATTTCAAAATTCAACTAGACCCAATCTACACAGGTAAAATGATGTTTGGCTTGATGGATATGATAAAGAATGATTATTTTAGTGAAGGTTCAACCATCGTGGCCATTCATACGGGCGGGGTTTGAGGCATTTGTCTTTGTAACTGGAGTTATTTATTTTGTTTTGCTACTTATAAAACAAAAGTCGTCCTAGTGTAGAACGACTTTTGAATATTTTACCTAAAAATGAGACATTTTCACTGCATCGGCATTAATCTAGTTTCAATACAGCCATAAAAGCCTCTTGTGGAATCTCAACGTTGCCTACTTGTCTCATACGTTTTTTACCCTTTTTCTGTTTTTCTAGTAATTTTCTTTTGCGGCTAATGTCTCCACCATAGCATTTTGCGGTTACGTCTTTTCGCATAGCTTTGATGGTTTCTCTTGATATAATTTTTTGGCCAATGGCTGCTTGAATCGCTATCTCAAACATTTGTCTTGGTAATAATTCTCTTAGTTTTTCGCACAAACGCTTTCCCCAATCATAAGCCTTGTCTCGATGCACAATCGCTGAAAGGGCATCAACTTTTTCTCCGTTGAGCATAATATCCAGTTTTACCATGTCCGATTCCCTAAAGCCTGTATAAGAATAATCTAAGGAAGCATAGCCTCTAGAAATGGTTTTGAGTTTGTCAAAAAAATCAAAAACAACTTCCGACAACGGCATATCAAACTGTAATTCCACTCGGTCGGAGGTTAGATACACTTGGTTTTTCAAGCTACCCCTTTTGTCCATACAAAGTTTCATGATTCCCCCCACATACTCTGCCTTTGTAATTATTTGTGCATAAATAAAAGGCTCTTCAATGTTTTTGATAAAATTGGTATCGGGCATTTCTGACGGTGCTGCTACTCTCAATTGCTCTCCAGCCGTAGTATTCACAAAAAACTGGACTGATGGCACAGTCGTAATTACAGTCATATTAAACTCCCTTTCGAGGCGTTCTTGGACTATTTCCATGTGTAGCATTCCCAAAAAACCACATCTAAAACCAAAACCTAAGGCGGCGGAAGTTTCGGGTTCCCAAACCAACGAAGCATCGTTGAGTTGTAGTTTTTCGATGGCATCTCTCAAATCTTCAAATTCAGTGGTATCGACAGGGTATATTCCCGCAAAAACCATCGGTTTTACTTCCTCAAAGCCTTGAATAAATTCGGGGCATGGTCTGTCCTTGTGCGTAATGGTATCGCCAACTTTTACTTCTTTCGCCTCTTTTATTCCTGATATTAAATAACCTACGTCTCCTGCACAAATTTCGGTTTTAGGTTGTTTGTCGAGCCTCAATGTACCAATTTCATCAGCAAAATATTCTTTGCCTGTGGCCACAAATTTCACTTTGTCTCCCTTTTTAATCGTACCATTAAAAACCCTAAATATAACTTCAATCCCACGATAAGAATTAAATTCAGAATCAAAGATAAGTGCTTGTAGTTCGGCATCAGGACTACCCTTTGGTGCAGGGATTTTGTGGACAATGGCCTCCAAAATATCAGAAATACCAATGCCTTCTTTGCCCGAAGCATGAATGATGTCCTCTCGTTTACAGCCTAATAAATCTACAATTTGGTCTTTTACTTCTTCGGGCATCGCCCCTGGTAAATCTATTTTATTCAAAACGGGGATAATCTCTAAATCATGGTTGATGGCCAAATATAGATTTGAGATGGTCTGTGCCTCAATGCCTTGTGAGGCATCAACTATCAACAAAGCCCCCTCACAGGCAGCGATTGACCTACTTACTTCATAAGAAAAATCGACATGGCCTGGGGTATCTATCAAATTGAAAACATATTGTTGGCCTTCAAAAAAATAGTCCATCTGTATTGCATGGCTTTTGATGGTTATGCCTCGTTCTCGTTCCAAGTCCATATCGTCGAGTAACTGGTTTTGCATTTGGCGGT
>JAYWHL010000455.1:0-7201 GCA_043777715.1 Cytophagaceae bacterium
TTGATATACAACCATTGTTATTAACTGTTACTGTGTAGCTATAACCTGTTCCTTGCTTAGAAGCCGAAGGATCAGTTAAACCGCTGATAGTAGGATTAGCAACGTTAGTTGCTGAAATACCGCTACCTGCTGACCAAGTAAATGTACCCGTTGGCGTACCTGCTGTATTAGAAGCTATTAGGCCAAGGGTTTGGTTGGTGCAAATCTCTCCAGTTGGCCCTTGTGCCGTTACTGCCAAAGCCACTGGTTGAAGATTGATAACCACTGCCATTGTTGCAGTTTCTGTACATGAGCCATACAATGCTGAGACTGTATAAGTACCCGTATTAGCTACTGTGCCTGGAATACCAAAACTTGGTGCTGCACTAAATGTTGCTGCATACCCTGGACCCGACCATACAAAGAAAGTACCCGTTGGAGCAGTTGCTGGAACAGACGTTACCGCTAATGTTTGTGCAGTACCTGAACACAATGGAGCGGCTGGCACTACACTTGTTAATGGACCTGTACCTGGCTGAATGATTATTCTTTGAGTTGTAGTTTGACTAGTGCAGTTTAATGGACCTGGACCTGTTACTCTCAAATAAAAATCATAATTTTTTGAGCTTGATGTCATTTGATCGTAAATCAAACCAGATCCACCAACCACGCCCAATTGAGCATTTAATGAAGCTGCATTTGTTACAATACTTGGGCTTGTTGCTCCCGTTACTAAACCTGCACCCACTTCATACCATTGGTATGTGTTTGTGCCTGGTGCTGGTGCTCCCGTGATTGTTCTTGGTTTTCCATAACAAACTGTTGTTGCACCGTCTGTTGTTAAGTTTGGAATAGCTGGGTTTGCTGTTACATTTACTGCGATAGTTGCCGTAGTTGTGCAGATTCCTAAAACACCCGAAACTGTATAAACCGTAGAAGCGGTTACGTTGCTAACTGTTGGATTGGCAATGGCCGAACCTGCACCACCACTCCAGTTAAATACTGTACCTGGGGTAGAGTTTGAAACCGAAAGCTGAACACTCTCGCCTGAACAAATTGCTACCGGACCAGCGGCCAATGCAGCCATACCTCTTGCACCTGTTACTGTTAATGCTGTTGGAACTGGATTAACAGTGATGGCTATTGGATTTACAGATGTTACTGTACAACCAAAAGTATTACCTACAGTTACCTGATAACTTTGTGTACCTACTGTCGCAGTCGACGCTGTCATAGAAGCGGCCGTTCCAACAGATGTTGCTGGTGTAGCTACTTCAAACCAGTTGTAAGTAGTGGCACCTGCCGAAACCGCAGTAATGATTGGTGACATTGCATTTTGGCATACATTGATTGCACTGGCCGATAGTGTCGGTGTACCTGGTGCGTTTTGTACTGCTACGTTATAATTACCTGATGTTACAGAACACCCGCCCACTGTGGTTATCTTCACAGAATATACACCACTTGCTGAAAACGTTGCCATCGGAACTGTTAATGAAACAATATCATCTGTTCCTGCTGTACCTCTCGTTACTGTTCCTGATGCACCTGGTATAGCAAAACTTCCTTGATACCATTGATACATATCAGTAGCTGCCGCCGTACTACTTGCAAATCTAGCTTCTAAAATTAAATCACTACCCAAACATACATTATTTTGTACTGCCGAAGCTGTACTTAATGCAGTTGCTGTGCCAACGCCTACTGATTTCTGTAGCGTAAACGTACCTACTGGCTGTGCAGATACTGTTAGTACACTCGTTGCACTTGGTGCTACGTTAAGAGCCGTAGCAGGAATCACTGTTCCTTGTAAGGCATACGTGCCAGCAGCAGGAGGTGCTGTTGGTGATGATGCTGTTACGAGTAATACCAACGAAGTACCAGCGGTTCCCGTAAATGGAGCGCCTGGTAAAGTGGCTGGTATATTTACTGTATAAGCACCGCCCACACCATTCTGTACCCCTAAGGAGATATAAGAATTAGGGCCTGTATTTATTACATCTTGTAAATAAAAACTAAAGGCGTTGTTTGCCGCAAAGTTTCCATTAATCTGTACTTGGGCTGTTCCCCCCAAACAAATACCACTGGGGTTAGACCCCTGTATTTGTGCTGAGGAAATCTGTGCTTTGGCTATGCCCCCTGCAAAGAGAGCTACCGTAACACACAGCCAGAAAACGTGTTTGAGTTTTCGCATGAGCTGTAAAGGTTTAAACATTGTTATTAAATTGATTTGGTTAAAAAAGATTTTTTAGCAAACAATAATAGGCATTAGAAACATACTTGTCAAGAAATGACGAGAATATTTATTTTTTCTAATGGCCTTGCAAAATTGCCTGTTAATACATTAAAGAGTTTATTCACGATTGCCTAAGGGGCTCTGGTCATAGGACGGTTATATTAAATTCGGTTTAGTTTTGTGAGTGTTTTGATTTTATAGCCTGCAATTTAGTCCATTTTTTTAAATTAATCTATGTTGTAGGTCGTTTTATCTTAAAAATTCACAATTTATTTACACTGCTGTTTACAGACCCCCTTTTCCGCAATTTGGTTGCTTGCCTTTTTTATGTTTTTTAGGTTATGTTTTGGATACATTAAAAAGTTTTTAATGTATTATACTTTTAATACTTTTTATATTTATAAATTAATTTTAAACATTTTATACTTTTATGATTTAAATCTGACAAAAAAGACAATGGCATAGTACTTGCAATATCAACTGCAACAAAATAAAAAGCAAGAAAAACAAAACGACTGTCAGCCTGACAGGCCAAAACAATGAATAAAGACAAAGAGACATATATAAAATTAAGAATGACAGACGGAGAAGATTTTGAAAATATGGAATTAATTCCACTCAGAGCAGAAGGCGATGAGTTTGGAATAGACGATTCAGAACTGCCAGACGAACTGCCGATTTTACCGTTGAGGAATATGGTTTTGTTTCCAGGCATGGTAATACCCATAACCGTGAGCAGGCAGAAATCCATAAAAATGGTAAAGAAAGCCAACAAGGGCAATAAGATAATTGGGGTTTTGGCACAAGCAAAACAAACCAAAGACGAACCCAGCATAGAGGATATGTACAAAACTGGTACGGCAGCATATATTATAAAAATGATAGTTTTGCCAGACGGAAACATTACGATAATTGTACAAGGTCGCAAGCGTTTTGAAGTACAAGAATTTGTACATCAGGACCCGTTTATGTTGGCTAAAATACAATACAAAGAAGAGAATTTTCCGAGCAAACCTAACAAAGAACAAAAGGCTTTGATGTCAAGTTTGAAGGATTCGGCCATGAAGGTTTTGCACCTTAATCCTGATATTCCGAGAGAAGCTCAACTGGCTTTGAATAATATTGATAGCAATGATTTTTTGATAAATTTTTTATCATCGAATGTAAGCGCAGAATTGTCAGAAAAACAAGAGTTATTATCAATGCCTAGCACTTATGACCAAGGGGTAAAACTATTGGAATATCTATTGAAAGATGTAGAATATTTGGAAATAAAAAGAGAAATTCAAAGTAAGGCAAGCAGTGATATTGACCAGCAACAGCGGGATTATTACATACGCCAGCAAATAAAAGTATTACAAGAAGAACTGGGCATAGAAAGCCCCGAGGCCGAACTAGATGCCATTAGGGCAAAAGGCTCAAAGAAAAAATGGGGCAAGGAGGTGAACGACCACTTTAATAAAGAATTATCAAAACTAAACAGAATGAATAGCTCATCGCCCGACTATGCAGTGGTTATGAATTATGTAGAAATGCTGGTGGATTTGCCATGGGCAGAATATACCAAGGATAATTTTGATTTAAAGAAAGCCCAAAAAGTATTGGATACCGACCACTTTGGATTGGAAAAAGTAAAGGAACGAATCATAGAATATTTGGCGGTGTTGAAACTAAAAGGAGACATGAAAGCCCCGATTTTGTGTTTGTATGGCCCTCCGGGCGTTGGGAAAACTTCGCTAGGAAAATCGGTGGCTAAGTCGCTGGGCAGAAAGTACGTAAGAATGGCACTGGGAGGCATACATGACGAAGCCGAAATTAGAGGACATCGCAAAACCTATATTGGTGCCATGCCAGGAAAGATAATTCAGCATTTAAAGAAAGCGAAGTCATCTAATCCTGTGTTTATTCTTGATGAAATAGACAAAGTTGGCCGAGACCATAGGGGCGACCCGTCGTCGGCTTTGTTGGAGGTGCTAGACCCCGAACAAAACAACGCATTTACGGATAATTATTTGGAGGTAGAATATGACCTATCGAAGGTTTTGTTTATAGCCACGGCCAACAGCCTCGACACGATACACCCTGCTTTGCGAGACCGCATGGAAATTATAGACATAAGTGGTTACACGATGGAGGAAAAAGTACAGATAGCAAAAAAGCATTTGTTGCCAAGACAAAAAAAAGAAAATGGGCTGGAAGGCAAAACCTTGAGTTTGAACGATGGAGCAATTCAGAAAATTATAGAAGGATATACAAGAGAATCGGGCGTGAGGAAATTGGAACAACAGATTGGGAAGGTGGTAAGAAAAGTGAGTAAGGCCATAGCTATGGAAGAGGATTATAACAAAAATCTCAAGGCTGAAGATATTGTAAAGTTAATAGGCGTGGAATATTTTGATAAAGAGGTTTATGACGACAACGAAAAAGCAGGCGTTGTTACAGGCTTGGCGTGGACATCGGTAGGAGGAGAAATTCTGACGATTGAGTCGTCGTTGAGCAAAGGGAAAGGAGTACTAACGCTATCGGGGCAATTGGGAGATGTAATGAAAGAATCGGCCATTACGGCACTATCGTTCTTGAAAGCAAATGCCGAAGAGTTGGGCATAGATTATAGGTTGTTCGACCATTACAATTTGCATATCCACGTTCCCGCTGGGGCGATTCCAAAAGATGGCCCATCGGCAGGAATAACGATGCTGACGTCTATTACATCGGCATTTACCCAAAGAGAAGTGAAGCCCTATTTGGCCATGACGGGGGAAATAACCCTAAGAGGGAAAGTGTTGCCAGTGGGGGGAATTAAAGAGAAAATATTAGCGGCAAAACGTGCAGGAATAAAAGAGATAGTGATGTGCCACAAAAACAGGAAGGATGTTGAGGAAATAACCCAAAGTTATATCAAAGACCTGACCTTTCATTATGTAGCACACGCAGAGGAAGTTCTAGAAGTTGCTCTTTTGAAAAACCAAGTTAAAAAATCAGTAATATATAGTATCCAAGAAAATGTGAAATAAAGATTTTTGATGTCAAATAAAAACCACCTTCGTTCAAAACGAAGGTGGTTTTTAATTTTAAGGATTAATAATCACAAATTCTACCCTACGGTTTTGTTGCCGAGCCTCCCCTACCCTAACTAAGGGCTTGGTACTGCCATAGCCTTTGGTCTGAATACGGTCGGGGGCGATGGCTTTGTCTATCAAATATTGTTTCACGGCATTAGCACGGGCAAGCGAAAGTTCAAGGTTGGCGGTGGGGTCGCCAACGGCATCGGTATGGCCTTCTATCCTAATTTGCATAGTGGGTTTATCGGTCATTTGTTGAGCAAGTTTATCCAATTCTTGAAACGATTCTGGCAACAGAACAGACTCGGAGGTTTTGAAATAGATGTTTTTCAAAATCGTTTTTTCTCCTTCAACCAAAGGATTTAGCATAAAAGATTTTTCAAAAACACCTGCTTTGTCGTCTTGCAAAAATAACGAATCAAGCAAAGTGGTGTAACCATTGGCACTAAGCAAAAGCACATAGCGTTGGCCAGTTTTGAGAGCCAACTTAAAAGAACCATCGTTATGAGTAATAATAGAATCTTGGTTTTTACGAAATCCTGGTCGGCAAACCACTTGACCAACGATATTTTGTTTGGTAAGGGCATCTTTTAGCGTAGCTTTGAAAGTAAGCAGATTGAACAATTTTGTAGGCTGGTCGGGAACAACCGAAGCACTGGCAATACTTTGATTGTCTTTGGGATTACGAATATGAATACCATAAAAATTCCAAAAAGTTAAAGTACCGTTGTCTTTGCCTTCGTACAAATCAAAGGTTTCGATACCAGCATCAAGTCGTTCAAAATACACTTTGAACGAAACCTTTTCGCCATTGGCAATATTTCGTTTTTCGTCGGTCGGAATACCCACCGCTTTGATAAACGAAAATCGTTTTTTACCTGCAATCAATTTAGATTTTGGGTCAAAATTAATCTCTGATTGCCCCCGTTTTAATTCCCCTTCAAAACCCCTAAAACGCTTGAACATTTCCTCTAGTTGTTGTTGTTGGAGGCTCTGTTTTTCAACATTCTTAAACGTCATAAAAACGATAGTGTATTGTTGGGTAAGTTCAATTTTTGTAATTTTTGCATTGGGTTGCGACTGTTCTTCTACGCCAGGCCATTGCGTAATAATACTTTGGGCAAAGAGATTGAACGGAAAAAAGAGAATTAAAAATAATTTATTCATGGTATTATGGTATTAAAATATTTGATGTTTAACAACAAGTTGAACCCTATCTGAAAGTATAAATTAGAAAGGATAGGAATCAATTACAAAAATATTAAAAGTTGTGATGAATAGAAAACGAATGCAAAGGATAGAAGATTTTTGAGTAAATTTGTAATTAATTGTAAGAAAAAATCGAAATATTTGAGGTTAGCTGATTGATTTTCGAGGATTTTACAAACCAATTTTTATACCTACTCATGGAAGAAACATCATATAGTTATGATTTTGAATCGCTATCTAACTCGCCAAACTCGCCCCAACTCGATGGGAAATATTTAGGACAAATCTCATCGGATTTTGCAATCGTGGCCGAAACCCTAAAGGATACTTCTTATCAAATCAGAAAACGGGGATTTTCGGACTATCCAATTTTTGTGGTTTCAAAGCAACCCATCAACGTAGGGTCATTACTTTTGGGAAGAACAGAATTAAACAACGACTGGAATTATTTCGCATCGTATTTGGCCGATTTCCAAGCCCGAGAACTAATTACCCAACATCAAGAACCACTCTTTATAGAAAACTATAAAAACCCAGAAGAGTTTTGTTGCCTGTTTGTTATAGATTCGGATTTTGCCAAATTTGTTTTTATACCTTATCCAGAAGATTGATACGATAAAAAGACCTAAGTGGCAGCAAGCCTGAGTGCTAGACAATTTTACAAAATGTAGCATAACACAGAGATTTGTCTAAGAATATTGCTTTCGCAAAGGTG